>JAUVKK010000175.1 GCA_030596305.1 Helicobacteraceae bacterium
ATCATGCCGCCGACAAACTTGCGCATCAGGTTGCTCTTCATTGTCAAGATATTGGGGTCATTAAACATGTTTTTTAAAAACATCTCAACTTCATCGAGGTTATTAGGTCCACCCATGTTGAGTAAGATTATTGCTTCTTTCACTTTTCCAATACCTTTTGTATCTCTTCAGTCACTTCATCGCTGAAGAGTAATTGTCCGTGATTATAACCATCATACTCTTTATAGTCAACCATTTTTCCTGCTTTTTCTTTGAGTTGACGGGGCTGTCTGATCGGCACAAAACCATCATCACGCGTTGCAAACATATAAAAAGGCTTACCTATCTTCTCAATCTCATTGATCGTCTCAAAACGGTGTTTGATAAAGGCTTTGGGGACCGGTCTCAGTTTGGCTCTGGAAAGAGCATGGACAGAGGTAAATGTGGCTACCAAAAGAAGCTCTTTCACCTCTCTTCTGACTGCCGTATGAACAGCAACATTAGAGCCCATGCTGTAGCCTAAGACAACTGGCATCTCAAAATGCTCTTGGACATAATCAAATATCTTCAAAGCGTCCCCATGAAAGGCCTCTTCACTCGCCATTCCACCACTCGTCCCATATGCACGGTAGTTAAAAGCGATAATACGTGTTTTCGGGTAGTGAAGCGAGAACTTGGCAATGAGTGTCACACTGTCCTGCTCTCGTCCGCCAAAATAGAGCATCGTCTTCTCTGCGCTTCCTTCTGGCTCATACACCACACCCTCTAGAAAAACACCCTTCTCAACCTGTAGTTCCAAAGGGCGATAGAGTTCAGGAAACTCAGCAAACAGACGACGACGGTTGTAGTGCTGGGGTGCAAAGATGATCTTGTGTTGTAAAAAGTAGACAAGCACAGAGGGAATAACAAAAAGAAGAATAAGACCTACAATAATCAGTTCTGTGACCATCTTAACTCTTCTTCTTTGCCCAGCGTCTGAAAAAACGTGTTGGTGTTAATGCTGTGTCTAATACTGTTTTATTGGTTATGTGTTCCGTAAGCTGTTTTGCAAGATATGGCGCTAAGACAAAACCATATCCACCTGTACCGTTGATCATGTAAAGTTCCGGAAAGCTGGTAAAGCTATCATCACTCATCCACTTTAGTCTTGAGACTTTAAAGTTCTCATCCATCGTCGTCTCTGCATCTACTACAGGACCAATAATAGGCAAGTAGTCATTGCTGCCCGAACGCAGACCGGTATAGTCTTTAATGACTTCTACATCTTCTAATCTGACACTCTTCAGTGCCTTTTCCAAGAGCTCTTTTCTGCCCTCTTCAACATCATAGACTTCATCACCAAATGGATTGTAGTGGAGATTATGTGTAGCACCTATTGCTAATATCCCCTCTTCTGATGAGGGGGAGATAGATAGATGATGATGTATGCTGTAAGGTACTTTAGTCGTCGTTTTGACATCTATACGATGTCCCCAAATACGACGTAACTCTAAATACGGCATCTTTACCACAAGATCATACGAGCCTGTCGCCAAGATGATGCGTTTGGCTCTGATATCACCTATATGCCAAATCCCCTCTGCATAATGAAGGTGGTCTACTTTTTCACTATTGAAGTCAATTCCCTCTGCCAATGCCGCACACATTGCCTGAGCATTTACAACTCCACCCTCTTTCAAGACCAGTGAAGCAGACGCTTTTGCATACGGTGTCAAAATGGACTCGACCGCACTGCTATCCTCAGAGAAAGAGAGTGTTGTTGTCTCTTTAAAGGCATTCAGACGAACTTCGTTCTCCTCTGAGTTGGCGATCTGTAAAAGCTTGGCAATATGAATATGATCAGGAAAGTTTTGCGTGTAAAAAGCAAGTGAATAGAGATAGGCCTCTTCAAGCAGCTCTTTGAGTCGTCCGCCTTTAGTGAACTTAGGAGAGATAAAAGCACCTGCAGCACCGGAACCGCCGGCGGCAATACCCTCTTGGTCGATCAGTATAACGTTTTGATTAGCTTTAGAGAGAAAGTAGGCAGAAGCGCAACCATTAATGCCCGCACCAACAATAGCGGTGTCGTAGATTTTGGGTTTTAAATTCTTGATTTTTGATGATGAGGCTGTATCAGAGTTTATTTTAGAACCTCTATTTTCCATTCACCATTCACCATTTACTAACAGCAAAGCTGTTAGATACTGATCTCTTTGATGTCCGCGATGTCAAAGATCGCTTTATAGACTGTTCCGACCAAAGCTTTACGGTTGTTTTTGACCGCTTCGTCATCCGCATTGACCATCACTTTTTCAAAGAAAACATCAAGCTCTGGTTTCAGACTGAAAAGTGCATCCAACTGCTCTGTGAATGAAGCATACTCTTTTTCATTCACTGCATTGTACGCATCAAATAGAGCACTCTCAGCCTCACCTTCGAAGAGTGCAGCATCAATACCCTGAAGGTTGTCAAGATTAACATCTTTGGTAATATTGGCAACACGTTTAAAGGTCGAGAAAATCGTTGCGAACTCACTGCTCTCAGCGATCGTTGCAACCGCTTCGATCTTGGCATCGATAGCACGTAGTTCACGTTCACCCGTTGACAGAACAGCTTGAACGATAGAAGCATTAATACCATTAGCTTTGTAGTATTGGTTCACGCGCTCCAAGAAGAAGGCCTCCAGCTTTTCAAAGTCGATCTCTGCATACTTGCTGCTAAGACTCTGAAGTACCGCGTTAATATCAAACGAGAGGTCATGTTCTTTGGTAATACGGATAAGACCGTTGACTGCACGACGCAAGGCGAATGGATCACGAGAGCCTGTCGGTATCTGGTTGATACTAAAGAGACCAAGCAGAGTGTCAAGCTTGATCGACATCGCAACGATAGCGCTCAGTTTTGTTGACGGTACATCAGACTCTTCACCGTCTGGAAGGTACTGCTCTTTAATAGCCAATGCCACCTCATGCTCTTCATTGAGTGCATTTGCATAGTAATGTCCCATAAGACCTTGAAGCTCAGTAAACTCATAAACCATCTCACTCATCAGGTCTGCTTTAGCCAAGGCAACAGAGCGCTGCAGCAGTGCTTGGTTAGCTTCGACATGTTTACCGTTCTCTGCACAGACAGCATCGCTGTAAAGCTCAAACAGGTAGTCAGCGATGTCATGTTCACGTTCGATCTTGTCAGCCAATGATCCAAGACCTTTCATAAAGACTACTTTTTCAAGTCCGTCTGTACTCAGGCCGTTACGCAGGTCATTGTCATA
>JAUVKK010000177.1 GCA_030596305.1 Helicobacteraceae bacterium
AAACCCCAAAACATCATAAAGTTTCTGAACAATAACAATTCCGGCGATAATAAGACTCTCACGCCCTACTCCAACGATCTCAGCACGTTTCTCTTCACTCATCGCTATCAGGTCATCTAGAGACTTTTGTGTGCCTTCAAGAGTAAGTCGATAACCATTGACCTTGTCAACATCATAGTTTTGATAATTCATCCCCAACAAATAAGCTGCCATTGTTGTCGGGGTGCCTGCTGTTGCTACAAAAGAGGTGGGTTTACCTACCGCTTCGTAGTAGTCTCTAACGTAAGTAACTAAATCTTGAAACTGTTCATCCAAGTACGTATGTATATCTCTATTCGCATCACATATCTGTGCCGTCGTCACAATACCTATAGGAAAACTTCTGCTCTTCATCTTGCCATCTCTGTAGAAGATGATCTCTGTTGAACCACCACCAACATCGATAAGAACAAAATGACTACTCTCAATTTCCAGTGCTTTCAAACGCGCTTCTACAGCGATCAATGTGTAGTAAGCTTCAGCATCAGAGTCAATGATCTGAAACGTAACGCCGCTCTGCTCTTTTATCTCTCTTATGACATCATCGGAGTTACTTGCCATTCTCATGGCTTGCGTTGTCACAGCTTTAACAACATTGCTTTTAAGGTCTAGGACTTCATCAGCTTCTTGCAATGCCGTCACAACCCTTTCGACAGAACCATCACTGATCACACCTGTCTCATGCATCTTGTCGGCTGTCTTTACAATACGTTCAAAACTAAGACCAAATCTCTTACTCTCACAATCATATTCAATACATCGAAAACTGTTTGACCCTAAGTCAATTGCGATCATAAAAAAACCTTTAAAGGAAGTCGATGGCAAAAGCCATCTATGGGAAAAGAAGTGTTAGTGGAACTCGTTACTTAAGTAGCCGTTATCATGCAGTGTTTTAACGATCTCTTTTTGATGTTCTTCACCTTTTGTTTCAAGGTGAATGGTCACATGAGCATCACCATAATCCAAGTCTGTAGAGGTACGGTCATACGCAATATGTACAATATTTGCAGTAAGATCTCTCAACAGCTCTGTCAGGAACATCAGTGAACCTGGCTTGTCAACTAACGTCACCGTCAGTTTCAGTTTACGGTGTGACTTAATAAGACCTTTTTCGATGATGACAGAAAGCAGCGTGACATCCACGTTTCCGCCACTCAAGATAACGGCTACTTTTTTCCCTTCAAGATGAGGCAGCTTTTTGTGTAGAAGTGCAGCAACACCTACCGCACCTGCACCTTCAACCACAAGTTTTTGCTTCTCTAGCAAAAATAGGATCGCACTTGCGATCTCTTTTTCATCTACCGTAATAAACTGATCAACACTCTCCAACATATAGTTCAGCGTGATCGGTGAACAGTCGCGTACAGCGATACCGTCAGCAATAGTACGTACAGAGACTGAGTCTATTGGTGTCTTGGCGTCAAATGAGTTTTTAAGTGCCGGAGCACCTGCTGCACTCACACCAATTACTTCGATCTTAGGGTTAATCCCTTTAATTGCCGCAGCCACACCGGAGATAAGTCCACCTCCACCTACAGGGACAATAACAGCATCAAGATCACCTGCTTCTTCCAATATCTCTAAAGCGACTGTACCTTGTCCTGCAATGACCTCTTCATCTTCAAAGGGGTGAACAAAGACAAGACCGTTCTCTTCACCATACTTCGTTGCATAAGCATACGCTTCATCGTAATTTCCACCGGCTAAGATAACCTCTGCACCGAAATGGCGAACACCGTTAACCTTCGTAAGCGGCGTAGAATCAGGCATTATGATAACAGCTTTTATACCAAAATGCTGTGCAGAGTAAGCAACACCTTGTGCATGATTACCCGCACTTGCTGCAACAACACCCTGCGCACGTTCTGCATCACTGAGTGAAGCTATCTTGTTAAAAGCACCACGCAGTTTAAACGCACCCGTCATCTGCAGGTTCTCTTTTTTCAAAAAGACCTCTACTCCACTCTCTCCGCTCAGAAAGGGTGCATACGAAAAAGGTGTGTGGACAACGACATCTTTAATACGCTGATGTGCCTGTTTTATTTTTTCTAGTGCTATCAATATCTATCCTAATAATTTACGGTGTTCGACCATTGAACAGTGGTTCTGAACCACTTCCATGCCGGCGTCTTCTGCTTTTTGGGCGGCAGCATTGTTCACGATCCCTTTTTGAGACCAGAACACTTTCACATCACCACGGGCGATTGCCGCATCAGCGATAGGGTCCAGTGCTGCCGGTTTACGGAAGATGTTCACCATATCAACTTGGTCAGGGACATCTGCCAAAGAGGTGTAAACTTTCTCACCCAAAATATCTTCATCAGCTTTAGGGTAAACAGGAATGATCTTATAACCGACACTTTGAAGGTAGCGTGCTACCTTGTTACTGTCTTTACTCTCATCGGGAGAGAGACCAAGAACGGCAATGGTCTTTATACTCTCTAAAATTGCTTTCATCTGATCATCATTGGCGTTGATCGTCGGGAATTCGCACTCCATATCTGACTCCTAAAATGTATTTATATAACGCGATTATAGCATTTTCTCCTGCCCAATGCGATAGAGAGCAAAATCATATTTAATCGGGTCAGTCTCATCGAAGCTTCGAAGCATCTTGGTCAGCTCTAACGCCGCTTCAAGATCATAGGTTTTACGTGTTAAAAGACCTAGCTTTTTGGAGACATTAAAGGTGTGCGTGTCAAGCGGCATGATGAGGTCTTTTTTATCAACCTTACTCCACAGCCCTATATCAATGTTATCTTTTCGTACCATCCATCGCAGATACATCATCCAGCGTTTCATAGCTGAATTTCCCTTTGTCTTTGTCACCTCTTTACCTATTAAAAAGCTGTATCCTCTGCTCTCATACTGGTTTATACTCTGCATGGAACGGATTACACTGTTCAGACCTGCGACAATATTCTGCTCTTGTCTATATCCTTCATAAAATAGATCTTCAAGCGTATCTTCTTCTTTCAAACGATGCAGTGTTCTAAAGATCTCAACAACATCTTCACCGTTTTGAAAACGGTAATAAAATGGCATTAGTTCTTTTTCCAATTGGGATTCAGAAGCATCAAGAAGAGAAAAGTCAAGGGAGTAGAGAAATTTAATAATACTGTCAGCCCTGCCGTAGCCAAAGAGTGCACAAAGAAGAGCAATGTACTCATCAGAGTG
>JAUVKK010000045.1 GCA_030596305.1 Helicobacteraceae bacterium
ATCGCTCGCGCCTGCATCGATGAAAGATTAATAGAGACACTTATTGAGGCCAAAGAGCTTGCCGATGTGGTTGTCCCGGCACTCACTGTTCATGACACAATCGTCTATGAAGAGAATACCATTGATCGAGAGAAGGTCAAACGCATTCAGACACCACAACTTTCCAAAACAGAGACTCTTAAAAAAGTACTGTTGACTGAACAGGAATTTACGGATGAGAGCTCTGCTATTGTTGCGGACGGCGGTACACGTCACTTTGTTGAAGGCTCTGAAGATGCCCATAAGATCACCTATATCCATGACCTGACAAAACTTCCTTGTATCAAAGCACCCTCATCTGCAACATTGACTGGAAACGGCTTTGATGTTCACGCCTTTGAACAAGGTCGAAAGATGGTGCTCGGCGGGGTCGAAATTGATGTTGATTATGGTTTTAAAGCCCATAGTGACGGTGATGTGGCTATTCATGCTCTCATCGATGCCCTTCTAGGCGCTGCAGGGCTTGGCGATATCGGTATGCTTTTTCCAGACAATGACAACACCTACAAAAACATCGACTCAAAAGAACTGCTTCAAACCACGGTACTGCGACTCCACCAATTCGGTCTTGTTGTTATCAATGCAGACATTACTATTGCCGCTGAAACACCGCGGCTAAGCAATTACAAATCACAGATGCGAAACACCCTCGCACAGCTTTTACATATTCCTTCTTCGCGTATGAATGTTAAAGCAACAACAACGGAAAAACTGGGCTTTATCGGCCGTAAAGAAGGAGTTGGCGTTATGGCAACTGCAACATTAAACTACTATGATTGGACACAGAAATAAATGCGTATATTAATTATTGAAAATGAGATCTACCTAGCACAGAGCATTGCTGCAAAGCTTGGCGAGCTAGGCCACTCATGCGACATGAGTTCTTCAACACAAGATGCTCTTAAACGCATCCCCTACGATGTCATTCTTCTCTCTACGAACATCAACGACCAAGACATCTATCCTGTTATCGATGCTTATAAAGACGCAGTTGTGATATTGATGGTCTCGTACATCTCTAATGATACTGTCTCCAAACCACTAAGCGCCGGAGCAAAAGATTACATCCTAAAGCCGTTTATGATCGAAGAGCTAATCCGTAAGATCGAACATTTTCAGGATTATGAACGTCTTAAACGCCAGAACTCTACCTATCAGCGTTACTTGAAACATGTTTTCAACGGTATCAATATCGATGAGAACCTTGAAGAGATCGAAGTACCGATCTTTATCTCCAGCAACTTTCAAAAATATACAGATGCTTTTGCTTTCTCATATGCAGAGATCCACAGCAAGACCCTCCATTTTGTCTCATTGGCAAGCAGTGACGCTTTCGGTGAGATATCAAAACTTTCAGCCAGCACACTGATCTATGCCAATGACTTCCAATCCATCAAAAAAGGTGACAAAAAAGCCTTTTTCGAATTGATCAAAGATCGCGAGGCGATTGTCTCTAGTACGGACAGTATCGATGATGAGATGGATTACACTGTTATTGAGATAAAAAGTGACAATAATGTCTTCGAACAAGGCGATATCCTCCCTATCGAAGACTATGTCAAATATATTGTGTTAAATTATCAACACAAGTTCCCAGATACAGAGCTCTCTAAAAAGTTAGGTATCTCTCGTAAAAGTCTCTGGGAGAAAAGAAAAAAATATGGCATCATCAAGAAAAAATAGCACTCTTTTTATAGACCAAGAAGCCCTCTCTGCCCTAGCCCTCGTTAAGTCGGGGCTGCTCTACCCTGTTACCTCTTTAATGAACAAAAAACAGACTATTGAAGTTTTAAAGACAGGAACATACAACAAAAAAGTCTTCCCTTTTCCCCTTATCCTGGCACCAAGCGGAAAGATCAACCAAGAGGTCTTGGCGGCAGCTTCCGAAGGCGACAGACTTATTCTTGTCTCTGACGAACAAGAGGTGGGTCATCTTATCGTCGAAGAGGTCTTTGAGATCAATCCTAAAGAGCGTGTTCGCCAGATCTATGGAACTGACAACCTCGAGCATCCCGGTGTCAAATCGACCTATGAACGTCTGGGTAAGATTGCCGTCTGTGGTGAACTTGAGATAAACCTTGATCCCATCTTGGAAAGAAAAAAAGAGATCGAGACAGCTAAACAGCGTGTAGGTGCACAGCATGTTACGGCTATTATGATGGGGGCCAACCCTCTTCACCGTGCGCATGAACGTCTTATCCGTCAAGCATTGGACAAAACTGACCTTATCGTCATCTTCTTGCTCAAGCCATTTAACAGCTCTGACCTTCAGTACGATCTTCGCTGTGAGACACTTAACTATTTTATTCAGAACTTTTTACCAACAAACCGTGTTGTTGTTATACCTCTGGAAAACAGCTATATCTTTGCCGGTTATAATGAGATCATTATCGATGCTATTGTTGCTAAGAATTTTGGTTGTAACCGCCTGACTATTGGTCAGAACCACGCAGGTGTCGGGATGTATTACGAGCAAAACACCAATAAATCTATCATTGACAAGTTAACAGGCTTGGATATTGAAGTAGACATCGCATCAGAGTATGTCTACTGTAACGAGTGTACGACATTGGTCAGCACCAAGACCTGTCCACATGGACAACATCACCACATCTCATATCACTCAGACTCCATTTTAGAACTTATTAAACTTGGTCTGCTCCCACCTGCAGTGTTGATGCGCAAAGAGATCGCGGCTATCATCTTGTCACGTCTATTTCCTGATCGCTTTAAAAACCTGGAGAAACTCTACTATGACATCATGCCGGTCACAGGTCTGCTTGAAGAGCATACGGAAAAAGATTTTTATGAAGAGTTGATGAAACTTTATCAGACAACATCACTTACCTAGGCTGGTAAGAACAAAGCCAACAGCTTGGCTTTGTTAAGGTCTAAACCAGCGGTTATGTCTCTTTTGGCTACTAACGGGACCTTGTAAAATATCTAAAATTAATCCGAAGGATTATCAATGAATTGGTTTTTTTTAACCGTAGGCTATAGCGGTCTTGCACCAAAAGCACCCGGTACTGTGGGTACACTTGTCTCACTGCCTATCGGTGTGGTTATATTGGCCTATCTGGGACCGCAAACCCTCTTCTTAGCAGCCTTGTTATTAACACTTGCCGGTGTAAAGGCCGTAAACAAGTACCAGGAGACCTCAAAGACGCATGATGACGGCCGTATTGTTATTGATGAGCTGGTGGGTATGTGGCTGGCGCTCTCTATTGCACCTGGTATCTATACCCCATTTAATGAACTGCTTGTTCTCGATAATGGTATGTTGATTCAGATCGTATTGAGTTTTGCCCTGTTTCGCTATTTTGACATCACAAAGCCATCTATAATTGGGCGTATTGACCGGGAAGCACCGGGTGGTTATGGCGTGATGTTTGATGATGTCATAGCTGGTGTTGCTGCCGGGATCGTTACAGCGATCATTTGGCAAGGAGTATTGATGTCTGGACTGATTGACTATCTGTAAAGATCAGACGTCTACCTTATAATTCAACACGATCTTATCACCTGTCATCCCTCTAAAGCCCCAGTTGGATGCCGGACTCTCGATAATACAGATCTCAATATCATTTTTATCTATCTGCAGCTCTTCTTCTATTCTTTGAAACAGTGATCTGATCAACTCTTTTTTAGTCTCTACCCTCGGCCTTCCATCATCATGATCTCTATAACAGTATAGTTGTCACTTTTATTCTCAGGAAAGATCATGTACTCCTGCTCGAAAGTGATAAAACGATGAAACCGCTTCTCTTTTGGAAAAGATAGTGTCTCAACAATGCATTGATGTATTGTGTCAGAGAGATCACTTTTGACTCTGCTAAGATGTTTTTGTAATCCATAGATTTTTATCTGTGCCATGTTAACTATTCTTAAAAGTACAAAACGGGAGCGCTAGAAGCAAGTAATACGATATAAAATTATTGTGAGGGAGTGTCGTGAAAGGGCTGCGGTTTGTTACGTGTCAGAAACCCACGGCTTATAGCGTGAGTTTCCAGAAGTCATTGAGTTCTGCACGGAGACGGTCAAGTACCTGCTCTCGTGTCTCAGTGTTGTCAAAAGCCAGCATCTTGGCAAGCTCTGATGCACTGAGGCGCTCAGAGTAGTGCTTATCTACATACTTCATCGCTTTAGCATTAAACTTTTTTGCGATAGAAAGTGATAGCTCTTTGTCAAAAGCGATAGTGTCGGGGTGTTCGTTGTTAATTAAAACTAAATATCCAATAGGTCTCATAAGCGTAATTTTAGCTAAAAAAAGTCTATTTGGCTAGGGGTAAAGGGGAATTTGTGCTATTTTTTGTTAATGCACATAGAATTACATCTAAAAGATAGTAATTATGCGCATATATCTGTTACGGTTATCTGACTTTTACAGAGAAAAGCAGATGATGACTAGATCATCATTGGATCGAACGTAGGTTCGATCTCTTCATAATCAGAAACGATCTGCTCAAACATCTTCTGTGTCTTTTTAACTTTTGCAGTATAGCCTTCAAAGATCTCTTTTGATGCAGGGAATGCTTCTGCAAGTTCTGTATAGATCATGACCCGACCGTTCAGGTGTTTGTTAATCTCTGCAAAAGTATCTTCTAAGTACTTGCGATTTGTAAGGTGACGGAAAAGTGCCTTAAGCATCTTGTCACGCTCTTTGATCGGTAGAGACTCATCAATACCGGTTGCGATACGTTTAATATCTATGCGGGATAGATAGACGCCACTCTGTGACGGTGCAAGCAGTTTTTCTTGTAACTCATCTACGAAGGCTGGATACGGCTCATCATCAACAGGGTCTCCTTTGTCTATATCAGTAGATGTGCCCTCTTCGTCTGTTATACATTTGTCTTGTACAAACTTGTCAAATTCTGCTCTTAGTTCATCTATATTACCGTTTATCATAATTTCTCCTACTTATATATTTTTTATGTATGCATAGGCGTTTTGAGTCAAACGCTCTAACTGCTCTTCGTACCCAAAATAGACACTACCAAGTTCACTTGCACGCTGGCGAAGTGCTGAGAACTGTTTAGCATTTTTAAGGTCAATACAGAGTGCCGGCAGTTTAGTAACCATAGATAACGACTCTATTGTTGACGCGTCGATAATTGCATCATAACTGCTCAAGTCACAACCACTGCCCAAGCGGTTAATGTCAATCTCTACCGTCTCATTCATCTGCATTAGTGACTCAATATACTCATGAAAAAAGAAGAGATCATAATCACTTGGTGAAAGGGCTATCGCTTTAGCTAAAGCGCCTGATCCGATAACTGCTATCTTCTTAGCACCTTTTTCATCCAGTAATTCAAAAAGAGATTGTATCGCAATAAAATCACCAATAAGCTTTTTGTCTTTCACTGTCACAATATCACAAGCACCACACGCAGCAGAAAGTTCACTTTGAGTGTCAACGATCTCAGAAGCATTTTTTTGATACTCTGGCCCTATAAACGTACCACTCAACTGTGCATCACGCATGTTAGAGAGTGTGTAAAAAAAGTCATCTTCACGAATATTCATCGGTATCATCATTGCGTCATCACCAGCTGCTTTAAACAGACGGTTCATACTGACTGAGAGACGATTCTGCTGCGCCTCTTCAGCGATAAAGCCATAAAGTGACGTCTGACGTCCTATGCCGTTATGCTCATTCATAGTCTCAATACTCATAGGCACTCCTTACTTGTATGTATCATCGGTTATTCCCCATAGCTCTCTGGCCTCTTCCTCTTCGCACTCACACTGATAACACATCTTCTTGCCGTGCAAAGAGGTAAACAGACGTCCACACTCATCACAGCTGCGCACATTAAAGGTGACAAGGTTCTGAACAGCCGGTTCAAAAAACTCTTTTATGTTGTACGAATTAGAAAGGGTCAAGGCGTCCGGTTCACAAACATCATGACAGATATGACATTTTATACATAAAAAAGGATCAAAATCTATCTTTCCATTACGTACATTAGAACTCAGTGAACCCGTTGGACAGACACGATAACACATCTGACACGCCGTACATTTCTCTTCATCTAAGAGCTTTTGTGAAGTAAAGCTAAGTTCAGTAGCATCGACAACATGATAGGTCGACGGCTTCTCTGCACGTTTTAGTGCTGTAAAAAGAAGCTTTCGCTTGTCAGGAATACCTTTTTGCTTCAAAAGTGCGATCTTATCATTTGTTATAGTGTGTTCAACCAATTCATCAGTTGCTATCTCAACTTCTCTATCAAACTTATGTTTAGCCGTTGCCGCATTTTTAAGTGTCAAGGCACGAAAGAAGTCACGACGTTCACCTTCTACCGGGTCAAGTATCTCTTCAGGCATAAATGCAGTATCTTCTAAGATCACACTCGCGCTGCTTTCCATAGCTTCTAAGACATAGTTTGCCTCTTCCGCATTCGCCTCGATCTGAGGTCTGCAGGTGTGTGCAATATCACAACCATCGCAATGTCCCATGTCAAAAGTGATATCACCTTTCAGTGAGGCAAGTCCGATGATATGTTCAACACTGAACACAGAGATACACGGAACATTTTTACGACACGATATCAGTGCCTCTTCGCTCGAAGCAAACTCAAAAAAGAACTCAGTAGCACTAAAGTCATCAAGACTTAATGCTTCAGATGGACAGACACCTGCACATCCGCCGCAAGCAACACATTGAGAGAAGTTAATGGCAGGAAGTCCACCGTCGATGACGATGGCATTGGTAGGACAGATCACCTCGCATTTGTTACACTCGCTAAACTTAGCTAGAGAACGTACGCAGGCAGAAGGGTTGAGAGCGATAGCAGCCATTATGCGCTAGCAAGACTTTCGGTAAGAAGTTCATTATCAGACAGAAGGAACTCTAATGCCATTTCACATGTATCATAATAGAGTGGTGTACGTGACTCAAACTTAGCATTTATCAGATAGAGTGGAGCCCACTTAAGCAGGTGTTTTTCCAAAAACTCTTTTTGAGAGGCAAACAACTCTTTAGCTGAAGTATCATCACCAGCATTCATCGCTTTGATCTGTGCTTCACACAGAGAGTGCATAAACTCTAACTCAACACCGATATGGTCAGAAGA
>JAUVKK010000238.1 GCA_030596305.1 Helicobacteraceae bacterium
TGCTGTGGGCGAATGATTATAAAGTACATAATCCCGATTAAAAATACAAATGGTAAAAGTTGTCCTAACATATCCATACGAATAGATCCTTGCGTAAAAAATTTCTGCATTATACTGTTTCACACCTCTATAACTGATGAAGGTATAAATCTTTGTATAATACGTCCATGAAGCTATCAAATATTAATTATCGTACTCTCGCCATTGACCTTGCCAAAGGGTTTGGCATTGCACTTCTTTTCTCCTTTTTTATCTATGCTGAGTACTATGATCTGACCAATGATCTACTCAACTCAATCACGGCACTTTTTGCCTTCTATTTTCTGCTAAAAGCGCCCTCTCGTGTTCTAGTAAGTGCCGGCGGTTTTATCGGACTGCTCTGGTTTTACTGGATTGGATACAGTTTTGAGTACTACAATGTGGGATGGATGACTCCCATTATCACCCTCTTTTTTGTTCTGCTTTATGCTCTCTTTTTTGGGGCAATTGCCTTTAGTAAGAACCCTCTTTATCGCGCTGGACTGCTTTTTGGACTGAGTTTTGTTGAGCCAATGGACTGGAACTGGCTGCAGATGGAGCTTCCTTTTATCAACTCTCTTTTTGGTGTTGAGAAATGGCAATATGCACTTGTCTTATTATCACTTTCACTCTTCATCTACCTCTGCTCAAAAAATGAGCTAAAAAAGTTTCGTTTTGCTGCTCTTATCTTACTTGTTGGTGCAATTGACTTTTCAACGCCACAGCTAAGTGAACCTGACTTGAAGATCAAACTCTATGCATCTACCATTCTGCAAGAGGAGAAGTGGGTCAAAAAAAACCGTCAGCAGATCATTGCTGATAACTTGCAGGTCATCACAGATGCCATACGAGAGAAGTATGATCTGGTGGTTCTGCCTGAATCCACCTTTCCGCTGTTTTTAAATAGAAACAGACATCTTACAATGATGCTCAAAAACTATTCACGCCATATCGACATAATTACCGGTGCGCTCTATATCGAAAATGATCTGCACTACAATGTGAGTTACCACTTCTCAAAGGGAGAGGTCAGGATCGCCAAGAAGATGGTCTTGGTCCCTTTTGGCGAGTACATCCCTCTGCCTTCGTTTATACGTTCATGGGTCAACACAACCTTTTTTGACGGGGCGTCTGACTTTGTCACGGCCGACAAACCGACTGACTTTACTGTCAAAGGGGTCAAGTTTAGAAATGCTATCTGCTATGAAGCGACCTGTGAAGAGCTTTATGAGGGTGATCCTGACTACCTGATCGCTATCAGCAACAACGGCTGGTTTCATCCCTCTATTGAACCGACTTTACAAAACCTTTTAATGCGTTTTTATGCTAAAAAGCACCAAAGTATTATCTATCACAGTGCCAATATGGGCGGAAGCGGGATTATAAAAGCTGACCGGTAAGTTACGGCCTCTCTCTAACAGGAAGTTCAATTATAAACTCTGCTCCAGTATAAGACGCACCTTCATAATCAAAGTCTCTGTTATGAACGCTAATCGTGCCTTTAAAATGTTTAACAACGATCTCATAACTCATATAGAGACCGATACCGGTCCCGATACTTTTATGTTTGGTCGTAACATAAGGTTCAAAAAGCTTGTGCTCTATATCCATATCAATCCCGCCGCCATTATCTTTTATCATGATCATGATCTTGTCCGAACTCTTTTTTATGTCAATAAACAGCAGTCTGTGTACACTGTTGTCAAGTGTCTCGAGCTGAAAGATAGCGTTATTCAGTATATTGATAAAGACTTGTATAAGTGCATTTCTAAAACCAAAAACAGTCATTGGATCAATCTCTGTAATCAGTATGATCTTTTTACTTTTGATCTTGGTCTCGATCAGTTTAAGCGTTGCATTCATGGTTTCATCCAGTTCGAACAGCTCCTCTTTTTTCTCCTGCTGAAAAAATTTTCGAAAATCATCGATAGTGTTTGACATATAGTTTATCTGATCATTGATATTGTGTACAGTATTTTCAAACACTTCATCACTCTGCTTGCCAAAGAGCTTGTCCGTCTCCAGTCTGGTGATATTCAAGCCGATGATATTTAAGGGTTGACGCCACTGATGCGCAATGTTTTCCAGCATCTCTCCCATAGCAGCCATCTTTGACTGTTGCAGAATGACCTGTTCATTGAACTTCAGCTCCTCTTCTGCTCTTACCTGTTCTGTAATATCAGTATGAAACCCGGCCATACGCGATGCATTTCCCTCTTTATCATGGTAGAGATGCGCGCGGTCGCGTACTGTTATCCAGTGACCATCTTTATGGCGCAGTCTATGTATGTTCTCAAAGTTATTCTCTTCACCTTTCAGACAGCGCTGGATATCCTGCATCACCCTTGCCTTATCATCTTCGTGGATATGGCTCTCCCATGTACCGTAGATATTTTCAAGCTCATGG
>JAUVKK010000286.1 GCA_030596305.1 Helicobacteraceae bacterium
GGTAGAAAGCTTTTATATGCGTAATTACTGCTATCCCACTCCTCTTTTGATGGAAAGTTCGAGGGCATCTCGCCTGGATAGAGGTCATGCAGTTGGCTGTCCTCTTCCAAAACTCCACGCACAAACGAGAGCTTCATTCCCTCATGTTTTTTTTCTATCGTTACTGTCGACTTCAGTGACGAAACGATCTGTGTCTCTGTCTCAATGTGTGAGATATCCATCTCCCGGCGCAACTCTTCGATGATCTCTTCTAAAAGCAGCGCAAAATTGGCATGTTGCGAAGCGGCGACCTGGTCTGCCTTCGTCGCTACAAAGAGGACATTTTTGATCGATGGACTGAACCATTGGCTGATAAAATTTTTATTGTTATGGTCGTAAAGGGCCAACATACTTTTCATCCCGCTTTTCATATCTCTATAACATTTGTAGCCGTTTTGCAGGGACTCGATGACATCCACCAAGACCACTTGCCTCTCAAAACCTCTGAAATGTTCAAGATGTATCCCTTTGACAACTTCCTGAACATACTTCTCATACCGCTTTTTATAGACCTTAACCAGTGAAGGGCTCGCGCCATTAATGGGAGCAAAAGTCAACATAGGATCATTAGCAAGATCAGCCGGCATTATAAAACGCCCAGGTGTTATCTGCGAGTAGTGCTCTTTTTTCAAGTGTATGACCAGCTCTCTGTACTGTCTATGCAGTTGCTCCTCATACTCAGCTCCTCTAGCCTGTTTGTTCAATGAAGCAACACTTTTAAGATATCGGTCAGCTTCCGGCTCATCGATCTCTTTTAACCACTGTAAAGTCCGTACAGACCACTCTTCAAAACTAAGTTCCATAAGGGTCAGATCAAGCAGCCACTCACCCGGATAATCGATAAGTTCAATCGTAAACGTCGTGTTGCCCATAAATGAAAAACGGCTTTTGCTCTCGAACTCTAAAAGCGTGTGTGAGATGGCATCTGTCCCTTCCGGCCAGACCTGTTGACTTTTAAGCTGTTCTATAAAAGTGTAGTAGTCAAAACGCTTAGCGTTATGAAGCGGCGGCTTGATGTTCATCTTAAACGGTGCATGGGACGAAGTAACACTGAGAAGTCTGTTTTGATGCAGTAACTGGTCAATAAGTGAGGTCATGAAGACTGTCTTGCCTGAACGGCTCAGTCCTGTAATGGCTATTTTAATAGTGTCTGATGAAAAAAAAGTAGAGACCTGTTCACTGATCTCACTGGGAATATTAAGGATATTGTCTAACATATTTTTTGGCATTACTTCTCCTTTGACATAATGTAATCAAAGAAAGTGTAGATTTTGTGAGTCGCTGTCAGCCCTTTAGCTTTTCTCTTTATCTACTCCACTAGAGAGGTCGCATGAGGCAGAAGACTCTTTACCAAGAATCCAAGAAAAAAGTTTGCTTAACCATGAACTAAGACATAACACTACTGTTTCCTAAATCGTATCAGCTTGAATCTCTCCCCAAGAAACTCAGGCAAAATAAGTGTCTTGACCTTTTCCAGCTCTTGTTTGTAGATCTTCTCATCAACATTCTTTTGCAGCATCTCTAACAGCTCTAAAATACCCATATTTATTAGAGCAGTCATCTGAGCCTTTAATTCGATAAATTCTACACCGGCCTCTTCGTACGCATCTTTAACATGCTCAAACGTCACATCATAGGTAATGT
>JAUVKK010000215.1 GCA_030596305.1 Helicobacteraceae bacterium
CAGTCCTGCAGAGATAGAGTGTGCTTCCAAGATCTGTCCGTCTTCATCTTGAAGAAGATAGGACATTTGACCGTGAAGAACACCAGGACGTCCCATAAGCAGTGAACAGCCGTGTTTGTCAGTACAGACGCCATGTCCACCGGCTTCGATACCAATACACTCCACCTTTTTATCTTCCAAAAAGTGTTGGAACATCCCGATAGCGTTAGAACCGCCACCGATACATGCGATGACATAGTCAGGGAGACGGCTCTCTTTTTCCAGAATCTGAGCACGCGCCTCTTTACCGATGATGGCTTGAAAATCACGTACCATCATAGGATAAGGGTGAGGTCCTGCAACAGTACCGATGATGTAGTAGGTGTCCCGAGCATTGGTTACCCAGTGGCGAATAGCCTCGTTCATGGCATCTTTTAGTGTTCTAGACCCACTCTCTACAGCGTGAACTTTAGCACCAAGCAGTTTCATTCTAAAGACATTAAGCTCTTGACGCTCAACATCTTTGGCACCCATAAAGATCTCACATTCAAGACCAAGAAGGGCTGCGATGGTCGCTGTTGCAACACCATGCTGTCCGGCACCTGTCTCAGCAATGACTTTATGTTTACCAAGACGTTTAGCCAACAGACCCTGAGCGATAACATTGTTGATCTTGTGTGCACCGGTGTGGTTAAGGTCTTCACGTTTAAGATAGACCTTCGCACCCAACTCTTCTGAGATGTTGGCTGCATAGTAGAGCGGTGAAGGGCGGCCTACATAGTCTGTTAGATAGTAGTCTACCTCTGCCCAAAACTCTTTGTCAAAACGGACCTTTGCGTACTCTTCATTAAGCTCAAGCAGTGCCGGCATAAGTGTCTCAGGAACATAACGTCCGCCAAAAAGACCAAAGTGTCCGTTTTCATCCGGATCAAATTTTGATGGTGAAGGGATATACATTAATTAACCTCGATAACGCTGTAAACAGGTGATTTTTTTTCTAGTTTCTGGATACCGTCCAGGAAGGTAAGCCCCATGATAAAACACGACTCGACACAAGTAGCACCGACTTTGGAGATCAATGAAGCAGCAGCATTGGCTGTACCGCCTGTTGCGATAAGATCGTCTATAAGCAGTACACGCGGGTTCTCTTTTGCCTCAAAAGCATCGATGTGGATCTCGACTTCATCAAGACCGTATTCTAAGGCATATTTTTCCGAAACAGTAGTGTAAGGCAATTTGCCTTTTTTACGAATAGGTACAAAACCTATGCCAAGATCACGTGCCAGAGCTGCACCGAAGATAAAACCACGGGCATCAATGCCGGCAACATAGTCAAGGTTATATGACTGATAACGCTCTTTAAGGTGCTCTTGCAGGGTATTAAAAGCTTCAGCATTGTTCAAAATAGTGGTGATGTCTTTAAAGACAATGCCCGGTTTTGGAAAGTCCGGGATCTCGCGGATCGCACCTTCGATTATGGCACGTTGTTCTTGGTTCAGTGTCATGACTTAGCCTTCGATCGCTTCGATCTTGTCAACACGACCACAGTGACGACCGCCCTCAAATGTACCTGCGATCCAAGCATCAAGAATAGATTCTGCAACACCAACACCGACAATACGCTCACCGAAGCAGAGTACGTTTGCATCATTATGTCCACGCGCCACTGTCGCAGTGTATGCATCATGACAAAGTGCCGCACGAATACCGTGGAAACGATTAGCAGCCATACTCATACCGATACCCGAACCACAGATCAGGACACCTTGTGCTGCAGGATCTTTTAAAACATTTTCACACACCTTGACAGCATAGTCTGGATAATCAACACGGTCTTTAGCGTATGGTCCAAGGTCCTCAACTTCATGACCTTTAGCGCGAAGCATCTCTACAGTAATATCTTTAAGATCGATTCCGGCGTGGTCAGTAGCAATATAAAATTTCATCATAATCTCCTTTAAGCGAGTAAAAATTTGAGTACAAACTGTACAGGTGCAATAAGCACGTATTGGTGGACAGGTGTGATCAGGATAAGAACAACAACGATCATACCGTAGCGCTCCATCTTATAAAACCACTCAGCAACTGCATCGTAGTTGTATTTAAGTGCTGCATACATCAAAAAGTGAGCACCGTCAAACTGTGGAATAGGGAGCAGGTTGAAAATACCAAGAACCACATTGATAATAACGATCTGCATTACTAAGAAGTAGGCAAATACATAGAACATCGAGTCACTGACAAGCGGTTGAGACATTGCCAGTAAAAATGCAGCAGCAAAAGCAGCCACAATAAAGTTATAGGTGATACCGGCAAGGCTTACCTGCATCGCAGCGTTATAACCGCCATTGTCAACAACAGTACGTGTGTTAACCGGTACCGGTTTAGCCCAGCCAAAAAGAAAACCGCCGTCTGAACCAAAAAGCATTGGTAAAAAATACATCATGCCCGGTACAAGCAGTGAGCCGACAGGATCGATGTGTATGATGGGGTTGATAGAGAGGCGACCGGCATTTTTAGCGGTCATGTCACCATACTTGTAGGCAACCCATCCGTGCATGATCTCATGACCGATAATAGCAACAAGAAGTGCCAGGACAGCCGTAGCGATCCTTATAAGATCAATAGAGTCCATGATCGTCTTTGTCTTGTTCTATTCGTTCAGCAACAGCTTTGACAAGGTGTGTGCTCTGTTCAAGGTCGGTAGGTGTTTTTCCTAAACGGTCCCAGCGGATGATGTAGTTGTCATCCAT
>JAUVKK010000005.1 GCA_030596305.1 Helicobacteraceae bacterium
TAGTCGTAGTCATCGATCACCTTGCCTGAAGCAAGTGTCACATGGTTCTCCTTTGCTACGATCTCAGTTACCCCGTCAACTACAAGGTTAAAGCCATGTGCGGCTTGCAGCTCTTTTAGGTCGACGCAGACATCTTTGAACCCGACTTCGCGTGTGGGTACCCAGATAGAGGTAGGGTAGATGTAAAAGTAGTCACGATCACTGACCAGTGTTACGTCATAGTTTGCTTTAGAGAGGTAGCCTGCAGCATCAACGCCGGCAAAGCCGCCACCTAAGATTAGTACTTTTTTAGCCATCATAGACTCCTATGTTACAATCATAAAATACATTTGCATATATTATAAAAGTTATTATAAGTGTAATGGTACATCATATGACGATAAAAGTCAAGAAGTAGTATAGTTTATTCGTCAAAAAGGAAAGCAGATGCGAATTGTTGTAGCGGGTATAGGTGGTGTCGGCGGTTATATAGGTGCATATCTCTGCAAACTTGAGGATGAAGTGATCTTTCTTGCCAGAGGCAATCATGCTATGGAGATAAAAGCACACGGGTTAAAGGTTCAAGAGGACGGTGGTGACTTTACCGCCTGGCCAGACAACGTTATGACGGCAGAGACACTTGAAGATGAGATAGACCTGCTGCTGTTATGTGTCAAGAGTTATGATATCGAGACGGTTTTGACGGAACTCTCTAACAACATTACGCCATCGACGATCATTGTTCCTTTTGCGAACGGAGTAGAGCATAAAGAGAAGATCGATGCTCTTGTCAATGCCAAAGTCCTACAAGGGGCCGTTTATATATTGGCCCATAAAGAGGCGGATGGTCTTATAGTAAAAAAAGGAAAGGTCTTTGCCGCATTATTTGGAGATGCCCAATATATTAAAGAGACAGCACTTGTTTCATCATTGTTTGACAAGGCGGGTTTACGCCATAAAACACCGGAGAACATCGAAGAGGCTATCTGGAAGAAGTATCTGTTTATCAGTGCGTTCGCAGCGCTTACAAGCTATTTTGATATCAGTATGCGTAAAGTATATGAGCAACATAAAAACTGGGCTGAGACCCTTCTGCAAGAGATCGCTGATGTGGCGGAGGCGAAAGGTATTCATATACAAGAGGAGATTGAAAAGGCTTTGAAAACGGCTTCATCACTGCCCGAAGATGCTTCGAGTTCTATGCATCTCGATTTTCAAAATGGCTCAAAAACGGAGGTGGAAACCTTATGTGGTTATATCGTTAGAGAAGGGCAGAGACTGCGACTGCCTACACCGATCATGGCAAAGATATATGGAGTCTTAAAGACAAAGCAGAGCGCTTAAAAGATTATGCTTTAGCGGCTAACTTCTTATCAATAAGTATCGCAAACGGTATCTGGACGACATAGGCAATCATGATCGGAAGAAGCATCGAAACACCAAAAGTGTTGGTCGTAAAAGTCGAGATAATGAGGGCAAGGGTTATGTACCTTGTAACACTATGCCAAAATGCTGCTCTCTCATACATTGAATCAAGATCAAAGATAAGTTTGGATGTAACAAGCGTTAACAGGTAAAAGACAAAAACAGCGATAAGAGATATGTAGAAGAGCTCCGGCTCAAAATCATAGAGGTCAAAAAGATATTGCGAACTCTGTAAGCCAAATAGATAAACAATTATAATAAAGATACTGGCATTACTAATGTATCTTCTGTATTTCTCTATCCATATGACAAGTGGTTTGACAAAAAGTAGAATCCGGCTTGCGACAAAGGGTATGACGATTAAGAGAACCAAAACATATTCTGCAAAGTTGCTCACGTTTGTTCCATCCATATAGGTTTCACCAAAATATTCTGAGGTGTAGATACCAAAGGTGTGTAACATCAAAAGTGATAAGGAGACAAAAAGCAGGTTGATAAACAGCAGTAGAAAACCTAAAGAGGTATCTGCGCCTGACTTCTTGATCCAGTGCATGACCATACCTCCACCACTGAGAACAGAGAGCAGAAACAGCCCTGCTGCGATCCCAAAATCTTCTGTTATTAACCCTATAGCTAGAGCAAAGAGAGGAAGAAGCAGGTAGTTTATAAAAAGACTTTTAACGATGACGACTCTGTAAGGCCACAAAAGATTGACATCGCTGAACTTCACTTTGAACAGTGATGGCATGATGAGCGTCAACCCCGCAAATAGACAGATATTCGAGCTAAACACAAACCCAAAATTATATGAGCCATAGGTTAACCCAAGAATTGCCCCAAAAATAACCAATAGAAGTTGCATCTTTATCCTTTATACCCAAGTATAGGGTGGATTATATATCAAGATGAATAATGGTGAAAGGTATTTTTGAGATCAGTTATATACTTTAAAGTATTCATTTAGCTGAGATCCAATAAATAGTAAAAAATGACATTTTTTATAATTCTTCGCTATAGTTAATAACATTATAAGGAGAAGAATCACTCATGAAGTTAAGCAAAAACTATCTTCTTTATCTGGTAACATTTTTTGGTCTTATCTCCGTTTTACTTGTTATTATCTCTCAGCTTAACCGAGAAGTGTCATGGCAAGTGGTTGACAGTGTGGGGGATCAACTTAGCCTCTCTTTACGTACAGAATTGGATGATGAAAAAGAGGATGCCTTGCGTTTTGGTATGGTAATGGCCCATAACAGTGACATTAAAAAGGCTTTATTGGAGGAGGATGATGAAAAAGGGTTCGAGGTACTTAAACTGATCATGAACAGTGTTAAAAAACATATCCATACTGTGGTTAGAGCTCAAATAATCACAGCTGACTATGAAGTTTTTGCCCGAAGTTGGGATAGTGAAAATTTTTATGCCGGTATGCCTCTTGATGTCTACCGATCTGATCTAGAGTATTTTAAAACACACAGGAATCCTCGGGTATCTATTGAAGTGGGGCGCCGACTCGGGATCAAGGCAACTGTACCTATCTATGATGAGGATCAGCTGTTGGGTTTTATTGATGTACTGCAATTCTTTGATTCCAGCACGGATTTCTTTCATAAGTTTGGTATCGATCTTTATGTGCTACTCGATGAAAGCTATTATAATACAGCTGTCTTGATGCAGAACAACCCCTCTGCTGCTTGGTATATTGTTGCAAATCGTGGTTACAACATGGTTAATCTCAAGACACTGCAGCGAACTGATTTTAAGAAACTCCGTAAAGAACATGTACTGTTGCAAGAGAATAAATACATATTTTATGAACCGATGCACGACGGACAGGCCGAGAGCATTGGTGCTTTTGTCTTTGTAATGCCAAAAACCAGTTTGGAGCATTTTGTAAGTACTGGTGAAGAGCTCTCCTTTCTTTTGACATTCTCTCGTGCCAACCTTTATGATATTGTTAAAAAAGAGCAGTATGAGAATAAAGTCTATCATAGTGGGTATGACAAAGATCTGCTTTCACTCAAAGACACTGTCCCCGAAGAGGACAGGGAACTGTTTATGGAAGAAGCAAGAGATGTGCTCTCTACCTATAGCAAAGAAGAACTCATCGCTATGATGTTACGCCATAAACTGTCAAGACGCATAAAAGGAGAGATCCGATGAAAATACTTTTGTTAGAAGATGAATACTCTTTACGTATAAGTATTAAAGAGTTTCTGGAGGAGTTGGATTTTATAGTGGATTGTTTTAGTACAGGTGATGATGCTTTTGATGCTATTTATGAAACACATTATGATGTTCTGCTTCTTGATGTCAACGTCCCGGGGATGAATGGTTTTGAGCTGCTTAAAACAGTTCGTAATGAGGGGATCAAGATTCCGGCAATCTTTATGACATCACGAACACAGATGCAGGATTTTGAAGAGGGATACAAAGCCGGTTGCTGTGATTATATTCGTAAACCGTTCGATCTTGTTGAGCTTCAATTGCGAATTACACAGGTGTGCAAGAGCTTTTATTTTGAAAATACGAATGAGCTGGACTTAGGTGATGGGCTGCTCTATGATACGGAAAAACATAAATTGAACTATCAGAGCAGGGAGGTCGTGTTAAGTAAAACGGAACATGATATTCTCGAGGTACTGTTACGTTATGAAAATCAGGCTGTTTCTATAATAACATTCCAGGATGAGATCTGGGGTGAATATGTAGACCCGGCAAACATACGTGTTCAGATCAATAATCTGCGAAAAAAACTCCCGGTTGATATTATCAAAAACCGTCGTGGTGTAGGATATATCATTGAAAGATAATCAATACGCTTACAAAAACGCGGCACTTTATACAGGGCTTATCGCATTGATCCTTCTTGCGCCACTTTATATATATACAATATATGTTAAAAATATCCATGAGATCCAGAATGAGCTATTTTTAAAGCAGCAGTCAGCACTGATCATCAGTGCAATGGAGGAGTATGATGAGACCCGTGAGTCTTATTTTGAATTTCCGCGTTTGAATCAGGTGCAGTCCGGACTATACGATATTAACTTTCAACCTATTTTTACGTTGATCGATATGCCCATGGAACATTTTTCATCTGGTTACCACATTGATAGCACCGGTTATGCCTATCTGATCATGGCTTTGCCGGCGCACCGTTACTTCGATGCGGATTATATTATTATAGGTAATGCACTGAGTTATGCCTCTGTCTATCAAAAAGTACTAACGATATTACTCTCTGTTGTGATTTTAGTCTTTTTGCTTTCAATTTTCTTTTTAAATCGTTTCTCCCTGCCATTCAAACGGGTAAATCAGAAGTTGGATAATTTTATTAAAGACTCCATGCATGAGATCAATACTCCTTTGAGTATCATCAATGTCAATATTGATCTTTTCAACATGAAAAATCCTAAAAACAAATACCTGCAGCGCATCAAGGCAGCAACGAAGACCCTTTCGAACATCTATAACGATATGGACTACCTTATCAAGAACCAGCAGATCGTCTTTGAGTATGAGAATATCGATGCGAGTGCATTTGTGCGGGAACGCATTCTCTATTTTGATGAAGTTGCTGCGATGAAAGATATTGTGATCTCTGCTGATGTCGAAGATGGCATTACCTTGTATTTCAATGCGACACAGCTGCAGCGCATCATCGACAACAACATCTCCAATGCGATCAAGTACTCTTATGAGGAGAGTAAGATCGAAGTGACGCTCAGACGCTTTGATGGCCAATGTGAACTGATTTTCAAAGATTATGGTTTCGGCATCGAAGACACAGACAAGATCTTCGACCGCTACTATAGAGAAGAGACTGGTAAGGGCGGTTTCGGTATCGGCCTTAATATTGTCAAATCCATTATGGAAGAGACCGGCATCGAGCTTGCCGTGCAATCAACGCCAAAAAAAGGGAGTACCTTCACCTACTCCTTTCCCCCATCACTTCTTAAAGCCTAGCCCTGGCTATAAGTGCTTATAAAACCGCTTATAAGCATTAGTATTTATTTCATGGACTGCACTTTCACACATATTTGAGAATCTTATTTCTGTTACGACTAGTCATATTATTAATATTGATAAATCTTTACACTATTTTTACATTCAACTGTTACAATCTTCCAAATCAATTAAGGAGAAGCTATATGAAGAGATTGTTGCTTTTAAGCACTACACTCGGTTTAAGTCTGGCATTTGCAGCAGATCTTAGCAGTAGCATAGAGAGTCCAAATGCTAGCAAGATCATTGCAAAAGACCTTCTAGGCCCTGCCAAGGTTTTCACTATGCCTGCAGGCTGTATCACAGATGACAAAGATGCAATTGCAAGAGGAGATTTTATTTTTCATAATCTCAACGGTAAAAAAGCAAAAGGCAAATTACCCCCTGGACTTGCAAAGAAACAAAAAGTACCTGGAAAGACATATGGACCGCAAGACAAGATCCCAGCTAAACAGTACGGGAACTGTGTCGCGTGTCATAACATTGAAGGGGCTAAAGGTGGTGGAAATATTGGACCTGACTTAACGTCATACCATGACTTTTTCATTAAAACTGGTGTACGTAATAACCAATATGTTTATCAAAAGATCGCAGATGCACGTGTTGATAATGCAGACACACATATGACGATCAACCTGACAACAGGTCTGTTTACAGAACGTGAGATCTGCGATATTACATCGTACATCGTATCAATTAAGAAATAAGAGGAGAGAACGTATGAAAAGAAGATCATTTTTAAGAGGACTTGGACTAGCCGCAGCTGCTTCAACAGTTGTAGTACCAAGTATGGTAATGGCAGCTGAGGCGCCAAAAGGACCAAACGCATTTAGTATTGATGCTGCAGTACAGGCAATTACGGGTGGAAAACCTGTAGTCGCTTCACCAAAGGTACATCTAAAAGCACCTGAGATCGCTGAGAACGGCGCCGTTGTTCCAGTAACAATCGAAGTTGATTCACCAATGACAGAAGACGATTATGTTAAAGCTATCCATGTATTTGCTACCAAAAACAGCAATGTACGTTGTGCTGATGTGATGTTGACGCCGGCAAATGGAAAAGCGATGTTGGCAACACGTGTTAAGTTGGGTACATCTCAAGATGTCATGGCACTTATCGAGACAAGTAAAGGCGAATTTCTAAGCGCTTCACAAAACGTAAAAGTAACTATCGGCGGCTGTGGCTGATCATCTAATGATTGAGACACTATATATTGAAGATTAAAAAGGATAAACAATGGGAAAAAGAAAATCACTAATCAAGATCAAGCCGAAAAAGTACAAAACAGGCGAAGTCGTAAAAGTAAGCTTTATGGTCATGCATCCAATGGATACTGGAATGCGTAAAGACAAAAAGACAGGAAAGATCGTTCCGGCACACTATATCAATGAAGTAGTTTTTTCATTCAATGGTAAGCCGTTCACAACAATGAAAACCTGGGAGTCTCTTTCTACAAATCCGGTTTTCACGATTTACTTTACAGTACCTGGCAAGGGTGAACTGACAGTTGTCTATAAAGACAATCAGGGTGAAGTAAATGAGAAAAGCAAGAAAATAAAACCGAAAGGCTAAGCGATGATTGGTAAAAAAATTATACTTGCATCAACATTGATTGGTGTTTTGGCTTTTGGTGGTGAACAGTTTGCAATGAGTGATTCTGATCGTGCGATGTATGCTGAGATGTTAGAGAACAATCCGGCTGACATCATGGTTGAATCAGGTAATGAGTACATGGAAGAATTTGCTGGCGGTGATGAAGGCTTGGCAAAGTTTTTAGGTGTCAGTGAAGATGACTTGCCCGCTTATATTGCAGGATTCCCTCGTTACATCAAAAAGCTTGACATGGTAGTAGGTCTTGACCAGGTACTTCAGGCACTGATGGCAGAAAATGGGCATAAGCCATTTAAACTCAAAAGCAAAGATATGTTTGCCATGAGTGCATATGCTAAGTCAATTGCAAATGAAGAGAAGATCAATATCGATGTGAATGCAAATCCACAGATGAAAGCTGCCTATGCCATGGGTGATGAAGTGTTTAACACCAAACGTGGTGGACGCGGTCTTTCATGTATGAGTTGTCATTCACCAGATGTGATCGGTGGTATCTTGCGTACACAACCGCTTCCGGATCTTGGTTCTGAAGCGAATAAAGCTGCTGCTACTTGGCCGGCGTATCGTATGACAAAATCATCATTGAGAACGCTTCCAAGACGTTTTCAAGGGTGTATGAACAATGCACTTCTAGCCGTGATCCCATTAGGATCGCCAGAGATGGTGGCACTCGAAGTGTATGTTACAGATAAAGCGAAAGGCCGTGAGATCGCTATTCCCGGTCTTAAGCGTTAGAGGAAACAGTTATGGATATTTCTAGAAGAGACTTTATGCAGATCGCAGCTGCTCTGGGACTGGTAACAGTTGCAAATGGTTGTGCTACGACAGTACCGGGACGAAATCCTGCTGCTATCGGCGCAAAAGATCTATATAATTTTAATGCAACAGGTAAAGTGACCTTACTGCACATGTGTGATTTGCATGCGCATATCAAGCCGCTTTACTGGCGTGAGCCATCTACACTGATCTCGGCACCGAATCTTGTCGGTACCCCGGGATTTTTGTGTGGCGAATCATTCTCTAAACATTACGGTTTAGAGCCAAGTTCACTGGATGCTTACTTTGATACGCATATGGATTTTGAAGCGCTTGCTAAGAAGTTCGGCAAAATGGGTGGTATCGCACACATGAAGACCTTGATCGATGAGATCAAGCGTCAGCGTGGTGCAGAAAATGTCATGTTCCTGGATTCTGGTGATACATGGCAAGGTACAGGTGTTGCTCTTAAAACACGTGGTGAAGCGATCGTTAAAGCGCAGAACTACCTTGGTGTTGACGTTATGGTCGGTCACTGGGAATTTACGTATGGTAAAGAACGTGTGCAAGAGCTGATCGGGAAGCTGGATGCAAAATTCATCTCTCAAAATGTTGTTGGTGATGATCCGTTTGCTGATGAGTATGAAGAGTTGATCTTCGAGCCGTATACGATCGAAGAACGCGGCGGTGCGAAGATCGGTATTATCGGTCAATCGTTTCCGTTCACATCAACAGCCAACCCAAAAGAGTTTACTCAGGGTTGGAGTTTCGGGCTGCGTCTTGAGACACTGCAAGAGTATGTTAACGAGCTTCGTAAAGAGCACAAAGTTGACTGTGTTGTTGTTCTTTCTCATGACGGTTTCAGTGTAGACCAGGAAGTTGCACGTAAGGTTCATGGTATTGACTTTATATTGAGCGGTCATACACATGATCCTTCACCTAAACCAATCACTATCAATGGCACGGCAATCGTGATCGCTGGTAGTCATGGTAAGTATATTGGACGTTTAGATATCGATATCCAGGACCATAAGGTTAAAGGTTATGAATATAAACTTATTCCGATCGCTTCGAACATCATTCCGGCTGATCCGGCAGGTGTGAAGCTGGTGAATGAACTGTATGCGCCTTTTGACAAAGAGTTCAATGAAGTTTTGGGTCAGACCAAAGGGACATTGTACAAGCGTGATACGTTCCACTCAACCTTTGATCAACTCATCAATGACGCGATCATGGATGAGATGACATGTGACATCTCTTTCACCCCAGGTTACCGTTGGGGAACAACAGTACTTGCAGGCGATGACATTCTGATGGATAACGTCTATGAGATGTGTGGTATCACTTATCCAAACGTCTATACTTTTGAGTTGCAAGGCAAGCGTATTGCACAGCTTCTTGAAGATATCGCGGATAATGTATTTAATGCCAATCCACTCTATCAGCAGGGTGGCGACATGAGCCGTCTTGGCGGTGTGACCTATTCGATCACTGTAGGGGCTAAAGCTGGAGAACGTATTAGTAAGCTTATGATCGGCGGCAAGCCGCTTGATCCGAACAAGACCTATATCGTATCTTCTTGGGGCGGTAACCTGCAAAGTGCAGGTGAAAATCTTCAAGAAGATAAGATCCGTGCCATTTATGATGTGACACGAGACTATATCCGTCGTAAAAAAGTGGTTGATGTCAGTAATACAGGTAATGTCACCTTGTTGGATTATGACTGCGGTTGTCCAGCTAAAGGGGGAGGTTGTTAATTTGAATCGTCATAAATGGGGTGCATGGCATTTTTAAAAGATGTTGTGTGATAAAGAAAGTGGTTCCGGATTTTCCGGTATCGGTAGCGGCAGTTCGTACCTGCCGCAAACAGTGAGAGTGTCCTAAGACATTGATTCGTCACTTGATGACATTATCTCACTTTCTATGTTAATAGAGGATAATAAAATGAAAAAAAATAGATATATTAAACTTGCTGCGGCAGCTTCGATAGCACTTTTGGCTACTTCTGCTCATGCAACATTGAAAACGGATAAAGTGACACTGAAAGGAAATATGGTAGTTGACTATAATAAACTTCCTGCGCCTGTCGATACGTTAAAAGAGGCCTTTTCCGAAGGTATGTTTTATGGTCGTCTCCGTGCAAATGGATTTTTATGGGACTGGAAAACTGAAAATTATGAGTCAGGCGGAAGACTAAAAGATAACAAGAACATGGGTTACGGGGGCAGTCTAAGCTATAAATCTGCACCGCTTTACGGCGTTAGCGGTACCTTGGGTCTTTACACCTCTCAAAATCCGTCATTCTGGCGTGAGGATGTTGCTGATGTAAAGTACTCCAAGTCAGGTAAAGATACCTTCAGTCGAAGGGATACATCACTGACGGGTAACTATGGCATGACCGTAGTCGGGCAGGCATTTTTGCAATATGATCTTGCAAAGACATCGGTTGTAGCCGGTCGCCAGATGTTCGAGACGGTCTTTACGAAATCGAACGACACAAAGATGGTGCCTAACACCTTCGACGGTGTCACGGCAACGATCAAAGATATTCCTCAGACAACGATCCAGCTGGGTTACCTTGCCAAACAGAAACTTCGTGACCATACGGTTGCGCATGATGTCCTGGCATTTAATCCGAATGACAAATGGTCGGAAAATGATGATGCCGCCGTCAACAGAAACCTAACGGTAGATCGTATCGGTAACGACAACAAACTGCTTGTCGGATCTTTGACTAACAAATCTATTAAAAACCTAAAAGCTAATATAAGTTACGCGATGGTGCCGGATGTTATCAGCAATCTTGTGCTCGAAGCACACTACGCCATCCCTGTCGGTGGTGACTGGAAGATTGCACCAGGTGTACGATACATGCAGCAGTTTGATAACCTTGGTGCGGACTATGGTGTTGCCAACCTGCTAACGAAACAGACAGGCTACAAGGATCCCAACAGTCTCGACAGTAATCTGATCGCGGCAAGATTGGATGTCAAGAACAAAGCCTTCCTTGGACGTTTGGGGTATTCTAAAATCGCGGACGAAGCGGATATCGTAGCCCCTTGGCGCGGTTTCCCTACCGGCGGGTTTACCCGTGCGATGGCACAGTACAACTGGCAAGCGAACACAGAAACATATATGGTGAGAGCCGGATATGATTTTGGTAAAGCTGAGATGGTCCCGGGCTTTAGTCTTATGGGTCGATATGCAATTCAGGACTTTGATGATACAAAACCGGGTACACCGGCAGACTGTAATGTTATTCATGTTGATGCACGCCAGAATATTGGAAGTAATCTGGAAGCAAAACTTCGTTTAGGTTTTCTAGATTCAAATCCGGGTGACTCAGGAAAAACAGATATATCGTACAATGAGTATCGTGTTGAGTTGAACTATTTCTTTTAAGAGGATATGAAGATGCGGGCATTTTGGGCAGTAGTTTTAACAGTTTTACAAGTATCAGCCTTTGAATACGGCTTAAAACCTGAAAAGGTCAATGATAAAGTCTACTGTTTTTTTGGAAAACCCGAAGTGATGGATACAAAGAACAACGGTAACATGGTCAACAGCTGTTTTGTCGATCTTGGCAAACATTGGCTGGTTGTCGATCCGGGTCCGACCTTTGCGTATGCAAAAGAGGCCTGGAACGAGATCTCCGCTATTAAAAAAATGCCTGTTGCTTCGGTCATCAATACGCATGTACATGATGACCACTGGCTTGGTAATGGGTTTTATCTCTCTTTAGGGGTTGATGTACTTGGTGCAGCTGCTTTTGAAGAGGAAGTGAATCCGACAGCCGTCACGCGAATGGAGCAGAGGATCTCGAAAGAGGCTTATGCTCTGACATCGCCAAAACTGCCGACAATATTAGTCGAACAAGAGAAGACACTGCAACTGCATATAGATGGGGTGGAAATTCGACTGATCCATGTCGATACAAAAGCTCACACTTCTGGAGATATTCTTGTATATCTCCCTAAGATGCAGACGATTTTTTGTGGTGATGTCGTGTTTAATGACAGACTTCCTTCTCTTCGAGACGGTGACATCAATGGCTGGATCGAAACCTTGGAGATGATCAAGGAAATGCCTGTTGAGTATGTGATCGGCGGTCATGGAAACGAGGTTCAGGCTGACGCTGTGGATCTGACATATAACTATCTGGTACAGCTTCGTAATGAAGTTAGAGCGGCAATTGAAACTGGTGAAGGAATCGACAGCGCTGTTAAAACAATTAAAATGAGTGACTTTTCATCAGTGGCACTTTATGCTGAGATGCATGGACGCAATGTTGAAACAGCCTACCGTATGTTGGAGTGGGGAGATGAATAAGTTATGGAGCGTCCTTTTATTAGCCGCAACACTTTTTTCGTCACTTTTCGC
>JAUVKK010000078.1 GCA_030596305.1 Helicobacteraceae bacterium
GTTTTACCGGCACCATTTGCACCGATAAGACCGTAACGTTTGTGTTGGTCAAGTTTAATGTTGATATCTTCAAAAAGGACGCGATTACCAAAGCGCATTGTCAAGTTCTGTGTTCTAACCATAATTTCTCTCTTGTAGCACCACTAAAGGCTGCCATTAATATTTTCGCGATTATAGCTAAAGGGAGGTAATGTTTCGGTTAGTTCAGGTTTAGCGGCCTTAAGATCTTTCTAAAAAACCTGCGTGACGTATAAATTATAAAAATAAACACCAGAATGGTCATTTTTACATGTTTTTTTCATAATTTAATACTATAATGAAGTAGTAGAAAGGTGTAAATGCAACATTTAGAGACAAACAGATCTTCAGCTGAAGACCATTTAGAGTGTCCATTGGATGGGCAGATTCAGACAGTCATAAATGATCATACCATCTACACGACGACAGACCTCAGAGGTATCATTAAAAAAGTCAGTCCCGCTTTTTGTAAACGCAGCGGCTATGGCAGTGAGGAATTAGTGGGCAGATCACACAGTCTGTTGCGCTCACCCGATACACATGACGGCATATATGATGAACTTTGGCAGACGATAGAGGATGATAAAACCTGGTCCGGAGAGATAAAAAATATTGCTAAAAACGGTCAACCGTATTGGATCAGGTGTATGATAAATCCTCTCTTTTGTGAGAGTGGGAAGAAGGTCGGATATATTGCAGTACGCGACAATATCACTCGGGAGAAAGAGATCGAGGCACATGCCCTTACCGATGAAGTGACACAGATCTACAATCGCAGAAAGATCAACAAAGATATTGCTGTTGCATTAGAGAGACATCAACGCTACGATGCCCCATGTTCTCTTGTCTTGCTCGATATTGACCGCTTCAAAAGCTTTAATGACCGCTACGGTCATCTTATCGGTGATGAGATCCTGATACAGATCAGTGCATTTATTAATACTAATACTCGATCTTCTGATATATTCGCACGCTGGGGCGGTGATGAGTTTGCCTTACTTCTTCCTGATGTCAGCACTCTAAAAGCCGCCAAGATGTGTGAAAAGCTCCGTGAATCGGTTGCAGAGAAAGCTTGTTCGACGCTTCAGGAGTGTTTTAATATTTCAGAACATATCAGTTGTAGTTTCGGTGTCACCTCAATCCAAAAAGGGGACAATATGGACTCTCTATTGGGCCGAACCGACAGAGCACTTTACCTGGCTAAAGAGAATGGACGAAACCGCGTTGAGATAATTTAAAAGCTGTTTCTTCGCTTAACAGTTATCACAGTACTGTCAGTCAAATACCTTTTTTCATGATTTTTTCATAATAATATATTATTATATTTTATTATGAATAGCACTACTTCAAATCTGACAGAGACGTTAGTTCAAACGCAAAAAGATCACAAAGGGTCTGGATCAGAGTTTAAACTTGACAAGCTCCTTCGTCAACATGTGATCTTCTCCATTACCGACATCAACGGCAGGATAACTGACGTCAGTGATGCCTTTTGCAGCCACACCGGCTACACCCATCAAGAGCTCATTGGAAACCGCCATAACATCCTTCGCTCAGAAAGCACCAAGTCATCACTCTACAGCAGTATGTGGTCCACGATCAACGACAACAAGACCTGGTTTGGTGAAGTATTAAACCTGAAAAAAGATACTACTCCGTTTTGGATCAACTGTACTATTACACCTCTGTTTGATAAAAACGACTGCAAAACAGGTTATCTGGCTATCTACAGCAATATTACACGCGAAAAAGAGATTGAAGAGGCTTCATATATCGATGAATTGACACAGGTCTACAACCGAAAAAAGTTTAATAGCTCTCTTGATACATTTTTTGAGAACAGAGGTAGTGACACAGAAGCAACGGCTCTTGTTATGATCGACATCGACCATTTTAAAACTATCAATGATCTTTACGGCCACGTTGTGGGTGATGAGATGTTGATCACACTCAGCAGTTTTATAAGTACACAAACACGAAAATCTGACCTTTTTTGCAGATGGGGTGGTGAAGAGTTTGTCCTGTTTCTCTCAGAGATCACCTATAATGAGGTTCTAAACCTCTGCGAGAAATTACGTACAAACATCGCTTCAATGCCTTGTGAGACGTTAAAAAAATGTGTTGGTGTTGACAAATATATTACCTGCAGTTTCGGTGTGACCATGGTGCACAAAGATGACACAGCGATTAGTTTGACAGCCCGTGCGGACAAGGCGCTTTACTTAGCCAAAGAGAATGGGCGAAACAGGGTCGGATTTCTTTAAACATCTCTAAGCGTATTTAACCACAGCATTTTTTATACTTTTTACCGCTGCCACATGGGCAGAGCTCATTGCGTTCGATCTTTGATTTAAAGATGACCCCGTCGCGGTAGTACCACTTGCCATCTTCAAATACAAAGTGGCTGTGTTCATGCAAGACATGAAGTTTCTCATCGAAGTCTCTAAAGTAAGCTTTAAACTCTACCTCGTTTTTAGTGGAGTCGATAACATAAAGTTGTAGCCATTCTACAGTATCAAACTCACGTTCAAGCAGTTTGATCTCTTTATCACTGACCTTTTGTCGGTAGTTAGTCTCTAAGATATATTTGGCATTTTTGAGCGCAAACGCCGTATACCTTGAACGCATCAAAAGTTCTACATTTGGAACCTTCTTGCCCTCCTCTATGTAAACTTTACAACATTTTTCGTACGTTTTTTCAGAACCACACGGACAGAGCATTTCACTACCTTTTTTGAAGATACGTAAGGCTATCACAATGAAGATTGAAGTAAGATAAGTGGTAATTTACATACGTAATAGAGGATTATTTCTATGGCAAAGACCTCCAGTCTCTACCTGGCTTCACTCGAACCTACAACTGGATCGCTATTTATCAGTATCGGTCTGATGGATATCTTGAAAAGCCGTTATGAGAAGGTGGCTTTTTTTCGTCCTGTGATCAAACAAAAAACAGGTGACGATGGCGACATCACCTTTATGCGTGAGCATTTCTCACTGATACAGAGTTATGACGAGAGTTACTGTTTTAACACCGGCGAGGTCGAGAACCTCTTAGCTGATGACAAAGTCGACCAGCTTATCACAAAGATCATCACCCACTACAAAGCGCTGGAGGAGAAGTATGACTTTATCCTCATAGAGGGTCTGCCCCGCTCCCTTTTCAGTGCCACACTCGATTTCGACATCAACCTGCATCTTGCCAAGAACCTCTCCACCCCTTTTATCCCCATCTTAAATGCAAAAGAGAAGACAAGCCGTGCGATCTATGATGAGATAAAACTCGAAGAGGAGATCATACAAAATGCCGATGTCAGCCATTTTTCCACCTTTGTCAACCGTGTGCAAGAGTCACAGTTGCCTGCAGTCAAACATCTTGTTCAAAGTAACCCGACCAGGACGATAAACTTTTTTCTTCCTGATAACCGTGAACTCGATACCCCTTCGCTGCAAGAGATCAAAACAACTCTAAATGCCAAGATGCTACTCGGCAGTGAAGACGCTTTAGACAATATTGTCAGACAGAGCAAGATCGCAGCTATGAGCCTTGAACACTACCTGCCGCGTCTCAAAGAGGGTTCATTGGTCATCGTGCCGGCAGATCGTATGGATATCATCATTGCCACCTTTGTAGCCTTTTATGCCAAAGAGTCACCCAATGTTGCGGGTATCATTCTCTCCGGAGATATCACCCCTAATAAAACGATGATGCAGCTTTTAGAGAACTTCCATCTTATTGAACTCCCCATTATGAGTGTTGAGACAGACACTTATACAACCGCGTCGAAAGTGGAAGCAGTGCGTTCACGTATCACAGCAAAAAGCACCCGAAAGATCGCGTTAGCAAGAGGTATTTTTGAAGCCAATATCAACAAGGAGCAGATACTTGATAAGCTTCTAGAGAGCCGCACCAAGATCATGACACCGATGATGTTCACCTATACACTGTTTGAACGCGCCCGTCACAAGCGTAAACGTATTGTCCTGCCTGAAAGCGGTGATGAGCGTATCTTGCGTGCAGCCGAGATACTGCTGAGACGTGATGTCGTTGAGCTGGTGCTTCTTGGTAATAAAAAAGAGGTTGAGTATAAAGCTTCCCTGCTCTCTCTTGATCTCTCAAAAGCGAAGATCATCGACCCTGAACATTCAACACTTAAAGATGATTTTGCTCAAACATTTTATACACTTCGAAAAGCAAAGGGGCTCAGCCTTGATGCCGCCAAAGATGCTATGGTTCATCCCAACTACTTTGCGACGATGATGGTGAATCTTGGTATGGCTGACGGAATGGTCTCCGGCGCGATCCACACTACCGGTGACACGATCCGTCCGGCCCTTCAGATCATCAAGACTACAGAGAAGAGTGCCATCGTCTCAAGTGTCTTTTTTATGTGTTTAGAGACACGTGTCTTAGTCTACGGTGACTGCGCCGTCAACCAAGACCCCAATGCCGAAGAACTTGCACAGATCGCCATCTCTTCTGCACAGACAGCAAAGAGCTTTGGAATAGAACCGCGTATTGCAATGCTCTCATACTCTACCGGCAGTTCAGGACAAGGCAGTACCGTTGAAAAAGTGCGTTCAGCAACAGAGATCGTCCATAACAGCCATCCCGAACTCTTGATCGAAGGACCGATCCAATACGACGCGGCTATAGACCCTCAAGTAGCTAGAACCAAGTTGCCTGAGAGCAGCGTTGCCGGCAGAGCGACGATCTTTATCTTTCCAGATCTTAACACCGGGAACAACACCTATAAAGCGGTACAAAGAAGTGCCGGAGCTATCGCCATCGGTCCTGTTCTACAGGGGCTTAAAAAACCGGTCAATGACCTGAGTCGCGGTTGCAGTGTCGAAGATATCATTAACACTGTAGCTATCACAGCCATTCAAGCGCAGGAGAAAGAGTGAAGATCCTTGTCTTAAATGCAGGCAGTTCTTCACTGAAGTGGAAACTGTTTGAAATGGACGCAAACACACTCATCGCCTCGGGTATTATCGAAGGAATTTCAGAGTATTACGGCTCTTTTAAACTCTTGTATTTAGGCGAAGAGTTAAAGATCGAACACGCTATTACAGATCACAATGAAGCCTTTTCACTGCTCTTTGAGATCTTGAGCACACAAAACATTCTCAACATCGAAGATGACCTTGATGCTATTGGTCACCGGGTTGTTCATGGTGGTGAAACATTTACTGAACCGACCTTGATCGACCATAGCGTACTGACTCAACTTAAGTCATTAACCCCTCTGGCACCACTGCATAATCCAGCCAATGTCTTAGGAATAGAGATAACAGCCAAGCTGGCACCACACATCCCCAACATAGCTGTTTTTGACACTGCCTTTCATCAGAGCATGCCTGAACGTGCTTATCTTTATGCGCTTCCTACTGAGCTCTATACTAAGCATCATATTCGCAGATACGGATTTCACGGCACTTCGCACCATTTTGTAGCTCA
>JAUVKK010000069.1 GCA_030596305.1 Helicobacteraceae bacterium
AGATCATATCTGTAAAGCCCTCCCGAAGGGCAAAAAAATAAACACACTATTACTGCGTTGAAAGCACTTGAAGCTACGAGTAGTTCCTGCGTACTTTCGATCAGCTCTGTCTGGTTTTGCAAAAAATTACGCTGGACAAGCTCCACTGTCAAGCCAAGTAGGGCATCACTGTTGGTGTCCTGTGCATCGGAGAGCGACTTATACGAGCAGATGTTCTCAGCGAAGGTGATCATCTCAGTACGTTTTTCGTCATAGATAGAGGATTGTATAAAGAGGTATAGGATCGATGAAAAAGTGATCATCAAGGCAACAGTGGCAATAATCAGTTGAACAAGAAAACGGCTGCGTATACTGCGATCTGAAAACAAGAGAGACCTCGATGATCCTAACGGATGAATTAATTTGAACTAGTTTAACAAGTTAATGCTGTAGGGCACCTCTAAAAGCCCTAGTCAGCCTCAGAGGGAAAAAGAGAGATGAGATTGTGAAGAACTTTTTTTGAGTCATAGCCAAAGCTAAGACGATGAAAAATTCTTTGCAAGATCACTCTCTTTTTCCCTCCCTACGGGCGATGCAGAGAAGTACACACTCCGCGTTGCCCTTTCTCTCCTTAGCTATGGCTAGGGCTTCAAAAGGTCGTCTTGATTGTGTACTTCTCTGTATCGCTGAGGCTGACTAGGGTTTTTAGAGGTGCCCTGTCGTTTGATTGGAAAAAGTTGTTTTGTGTAAAGTTGATGGGGAGTGCGTGAATAGGGTGACAAGGGCGATAGCCCTCTGTCAGTTGCTGTTTATACCTCTTTTGGAAAACAGAAACGGTAACCACGACGACGAACAGTCTCGATCGTTGTGATGTTAAGTGGTTTGTCCATCTTTTGACGGATCTGGTTGATCGCAACCTCGATAACGTTTGGTGTTACCAATTCCGGCTCTTCCCAGATAGCGTCAAGAAGCTGCTCTTTAGAGACGATCTGGTCACGGTGGCGTGCCAGGTGAGTCAGTACTTCAAAAGGCTTACCCTTAAGTTCGATCTCTTGGTTGTTGTAGATGATCTTCTCTTCTTCAGGGTTGATGATAAGGTCTTCGATCTCGATGATATTGCTGCCGCCGAAACGAAGTTGTGCTTCGATACGTGCTACTAGAACATCAAAATCAAACGGCTTACGAATATAATCGTCAGCACCTGCTTTAAGCGCAGTGATCTCACTCTCGATGTCATCACGAGCAGAAAGAACAACGACTTTTGTTTTAGGTGTATTAGCTTTAATATCCGGGATAATGTCTACACTGTTTCCGTCCGGAAGCATCCAGTCCATCAATACTAGGTCGTAGTTGCGAATGTCAAGGTAGTACTCACCATCTTTAAGTGTCTCAACAACATCACTTTGGTAGCCAAATTCTTTAAGGCCTTCTGCCAAAGTCTTGTTCAGTGTTACTTCATCTTCAATGATTAGAATGCGCATGCATAACCTCATATATTTTAAATTTTAGGGCGGAAGTATAACATAGTTTTAGGTTAAATTAATAATTTTTTAAATAAATTTTAATACTTGAAGGTTTCAGAGAGGGAAACCTCGCAATTAGCGAGGATATCCGGTTTAGATATTTTTAAGAAAAGGGTTGAGATTAGTTGAAACTCTTCTTTTAATGAGCATTTTAGACTCAAAAGAGCCTCTTCTATGAGTTCAAATTTATGGTCGATCATCTCACTTTCGATATGTTCAGCGATCAGAGCATAGTTCAGGAAATCATGGTCGTAAGTGTACTCGATAGAGCAGTTGACCCGGACTTTCTGTTTAGTGATACGTTCAAAATCCAAGATCCCGATTATTGTCTCGAATTCAAGATCTTTTATCTCTATGGTCATAGGTTAAACAACAGCTTTCTCTTCACCTTTTACAAGGCGGACGATATTAGGGATATGTTTGTAAAAAAGAATGATGGTAATAATAACAACCGGAGCGTGTGCCATCTCGGGGTGAATGAAAAATGATGAGATCAAGAGTGCCAGTACACCGCTCAGTGATGAGACAGAAGAGATCTTCAGTGTTTTAGCAAGCAGACCCCAAACAACAAAACCGATCAAAGTCTCAACCGGCAGCATGACTAATAGAACACCAAGACCGGTTGCGATTCCTTTGCCGCCTTCAAACCAGAGGTAGGGACTGAAACAGTGACCGACGACGGCCAAGACAGCGACACCCCATAGTGTAGACTCAGGCATACCAGATAACATCGCAATGACCAGTACTGTAATACCTTTTAAAGCGTCAAGCAGAAGTGTTGCCGCACCCAGCTTTTTAGCGAGTGCAGGGTTGGTCTCTTTGACAACACGCAGAACATTGGTCGCACCGATGCTGTTTGAACCGCTCTCTTTCACATTGACACCGGCAAAGAATTTGGCAAGCAGTAGACCAAAAGGGATACCGCCGACAAGATAGGCAGCAATATAAAATTGTGCATTGATATTAAAAAGAAAATCCATATAGATTATAACCTTGACGTAAAATGTGTGTGAATTCTACATAAATAAGGGTTATAAATGGATAAAAGGAGACTTAGAACATTAGATAAAAAACAGTGCTAATCCAAACTTTGCTATAATCGCGGAATTATTATCTATAAAGTATCGATTGAGACCTCTGAGAACGTCAGGTTTGCTCAGAGGTCTCAACTGTCATTTTATTTAGAAGGAATGTGTTTGAACTACACAACTGAAGAACTCAAAGAGAAGATCACTGCCTTAAAGAAGAAGCTTGATGTAACTGTTGTTGCACACTTTTATCAGCGCGATGAGGTTTTTGAGATGGGTGATATCACCGGCGATTCACTTGAACTTGCTAAAAAAACGATGGCAGATGATTCGAAATTTGTCCTTTTCTGCGGTGTTGCATTTATGGGCCAGAGTGTCAAGGTCTTAAGTCCTGAAAAGCGTGTTGTTATGCCAAAACTTGCCTGCTGTTCAATGGCACGTATGATCGACTCTCTGTATTATGACGATGCGGTCAAGGCGATGGAAGCTCAGGGTATTGCAAAAGAGAACATCCTGCCGATCACATACATCAATTCAAATGCGGATGTCAAAGCCAAAGTGGGCAAGATGGGCGGTATGGTCTGTACCAGCTCTAATGCTAAAATGATCATCACTACTGCACTTAAAGAGGGAAAAAAGATACTCTTCGTGCCAGATCGCTGTTTGGGTCAGAACATTGCCAACCAGATGGGGCTAAAATCTGCCGTGATCGGTGAAGATAAAGATCTTGCAAGTGCAGACATCATCTGTTATAACGGCTTTTGTGCGGTGCACCAGCTCTTTAATGTTGATGATATTAACTTCTATCGCAAGAAGTTTCCAGGTATCAAGATCGTTACCCACCCAGAGTGTGATCCGGCTGTCTGTGACGCTTCTGACTTTGTCGGCTCAACTTCGCAGCTTATCAAGTACATCGCTGATCTTGACCCTGACCAAAAGGTGGCGGTAGGTACAGAATTTAACCTTGTTAACCGCCTTCGTAAAGAGAATACCTATGTACTCTCATCAACAAAACCGGAGTGCCCGACGATGAATGAGACAACACTTGAAGATCTCTATGTGACACTCAAGTCGATTGAAGACGGTGAACCTCTTAATGAGATCTTCATCGATGAAGATACACAGAAATGGGCGAAGATCGCTCTTGACAGAATGATGGCGCTGTGATGAAAAAATTTGTACTAGAGACCTTAGCCGAAGATGTTGGACGAGGCGATCTTTACGCTTTAGTCTTTGAAGCACAAGCGGCGTCTGCCAATATCGTTGCCAAAAGTGACGGTGTTCTTGCCGGAGAGAAGTACTGTGATGTCTTAGCAAAAGCAGAGGGCCTTGTTATCACATGGCATAAACATGACAGTGACACTTTTTCCAAAGGTGATTTGCTTGCGGTGGTCGAGAGTGATTCACACACCCTGCTAAAGTGTGAACGTACACTGCTTAACATGTTATTACACGCCTCTTCGATCGCAACTTTGACACGTAAGTTCGTCGACATCGCAGCACCATATGGCACACGTCTTCTTGACACACGCAAGACACGTCCGATGCTGCGTATCTTTGAGAAGTATGCAACTCGCTGCGGTGGTGCAGTCAACCATAGAATGGGTCTTGATGACTGTCTGATGTTGAAAGACACTCACCTGAAGACAATTGATGATCTTTCAGCCTTTATGGCAAAAGCACGTCAGGCAATTCCTTTTACCTCGAAGATCGAGATCGAAGCGGAGACATTCGAGCAGGCAAAGAACTTTATGGCCGCGGGTGCTGACATTGTGATGTGTGACAACATGACGCCAGAGCAACTTGCAGAAGTGGTGGCGTATAAAAAAGAGTACTACCCGGGCATCTTGCTTGAAGCCAGCGGTAACATCTCTTTAGAGACGATCGAAGCTTATGCCAAAACAGGTGTAGATGCCATTAGTTCCGGTTCATTGATTCATCAGGCTAACTGGATCGACCTGTCGATGAAAGTCAATTAGGCGACACACTTTGTTTGACGCCATAAAAAATGCACAGCATATTGTTTTAATTGCTCACATTAATCCAGATGCAGACTCTTTTGGCGCTGCATCAGCGATGTACACTCACTTGATGCGTTTAGAGAAGAAAGTGACACTTTTTTGTGTCACGGAACGCATTAATCCCCGTTTGGCATTTTTACCATGGTTCGATAAAATGCGCCATCAATTTCCTAAAGGTGCCGACCTCGCTATCAGTTTTGATTGCGGGGCCTATAAGCGGCTGGGTGTTGAGGTCCCGTGTGATCTGATCAATATTGATCACCACAAAAGCAATGAAGCGTATGGCACAATCAATGTCATCGATACCACAGCGATCAGCACGACACAGGTACTTTTTGACCTTTTTCACGAGAATGAGATCAAGGTGAATCCAAAAATGGCAACGGCACTTTACGCTGGTCTTTTGGATGATTCACACGGTTTTTTAGCACCAAAGACAGATGCAAGAAGCTTTAAAATGGCTGCTGCACTGACAGAGGCAAAGGCTGATATCAGTCTGTGTGCCAGGGAGCTTTTCCATCATAACTCTTTAGCCGCTTTGCGTCTTAAGGGAATGATGTTTGAGAAGATGTACCTGCTGTTTGAAGCACGTGTTGTCATTCATCTGGTCACCAAAGAGATGATGGCTGTTAGTGGCGGTCGTGAGGTCGATTGTGAAGCAGCACTCGAAGAGAGTATGGGCCTGCCTCATGTTGAGTTGGCATTAATGCTTCGTGAAAACCGCAACGGAAGTATAAAAGGCTCATTGCGTTCTATCGGTGCGCTTGATGTAGAAGGTATTGCTAAAAACTTTGGCGGCGGCGGTCACAGACATGCTGCAGGATTAGATATTGAGGGCAGCTCGCTAGAAGCGTGCTACCAAAAGTTATTAACTGTAATAAAAGAGGAGTTTTAGATGAGGAAAAAATCAAATTTTGGTTCGGTGATGTTAACGGTCACTTTTTTGGCGATTATCGGTGGTGTAGTCTATCTGTATAACTCTGCGATGTTTGAACGGGCTAAACCGGCCATCACGATAGAAAACAGCGGCTACTGGAACCTTCGTGCCCCTCTTAACATCACGATCGATGATGCAAGCGGTCTTCTTGCTTATAAGGTGACTCTGCAGAGCGGTACAGAAAGTTTTGTCTTGGCTGATGAGCAGTTTGT
>JAUVKK010000119.1 GCA_030596305.1 Helicobacteraceae bacterium
CTCTGTTGGTATGGAATATACACAAAGAGAATCAGCAGTTAGCATTTCAAGATAAACTCACTGAGATACTTCAAGATAACCCCAGTGACTTCATCCTGTTTCAAGAGATCAAATATCCAAAATTTTCTCCCTATACTTTTAAAAACTACTCCTACGCTATTGCCAGTAATATTGAGACATCAAAAAATATTTTTGGTGTTTTAACAGCAGCAAAGGTCTCTTTTGAAAAGATAAACACCAATATTACGACACAGAGAGAGATGGGCATTGCCACCCGTAAAAGTCTACTGGTATCACAACACAAACTTAGCAGTGGTGAGGTACTTCACTTAGTAAATCTGCATGCCATTAACTTTGTCTCTCTTAAAAGCTTTACACTTGAACTGGCAAGGATCAAAAAGGAACTGATACAGTATGACGGTGCCATGATTGTCGGCGGTGACTTTAATAACTGGAGTACAAAGAGGGTTAAAGTACTGGAGGCCTTCCAAAAAGACCTCTCATTGGAAAAAGCAGACATCGATGCATATCATCACATCAAACATATCTTTTCTAAGCCACTCGACCATATCTTCTATCGCGGTGTCAAACTGCTGAGAGCCGAAGCTATCGACACGAAAAAAGTTTCAGATCATAATCCTATCTACGCTCAATTTCAGACGCTAAACTAATCCACTCCAAAAGTACTTTGCGATCAAAACAATTAAGAGAATGCCCACTATATTAAAGACGATCCCATACTTCATCATCGTCTTAACATCAACAACACCCGATGACATGGCAATGGCATTTGGCGGTGTCGCGATAGGCAGCATAAATGCATAACTTGCACAGACTGTTGCCACCATCATAAAGAGACGGGTATCAAGCCCTGACTGCTCAGAGACCGAGTAGATAACCGGCAGCATGATCGAAATAAGCGCTGTGTTGGAGGTCACCTCTGTCGTAAAGGTAACCATCGCAGCCACAATCAACAGCAGTATAATCGGTGCCAGTGTACTTAAACTGATGATGTAAGAGGCGATCTCATCAGCCAAACCCGTCTGTGAAAAGGCCATCGCGATGGAGAAACCGGCACCAAAGAGCATCATGATCCGAAAAGGGATCTTACCTTTGTCTTCCATCCACTCCAGGATGTTAAAAGGGGGAGCAAACAGTAGCAGTCCGGCAGAGAGCAAGATAACAGGCTCACTCATTCCAAGACCGCTCCAGTACGGCTCTATTGGTGCATTTAACAAGAGGACTGCCATCAAAGTGGCAATAATGAATACCACTTTTTTCTGCGGTGCCGTCAGCGGTCTATCTCCGGCTTCCATCTCTATCTTCTCTTTACCAACACCTATGCTCAGTACGGTTGAGACAAAAATAAACATCAAGAATGAGAGCGGTGCAACCATCCACATCCACTGAAAAAACGGTATCGGCGCCATACTGTGTTCTTGCATGATCCCAAGCAAGATAAGGTTTGGCGGTGTACCGATAGGCGTCATAATACCCCCTATACTGGCACCATAGGCTATTGCTAAAACAAAACGAAGCTTAAGTTTTGGGTCATTAGAGAGAAAAAGTGCGATGGAGATAAGGAGCAGTGTCGTCGTCGTATTAGAGAGGATAGAACTTAAGAGTCCCGATGTCAATGCAAGCGAGAAGATAACGCCTTTGGCACTGTTTGGAAAGACCTTCAATACCTTGTTCGCAATCCAGGTATGCAGACCCGTCTTCTCAACCGCAATCGCCAGCATAAACCCTCCTAAGAAGAGGTAGATGATGGGATGCGCGTAGTTGAGTGTTGTTGCCTTGGTTGTTAAGATACCAAAGGTCGGAAAAAGGACAATAGGCAGAAGTGAGACAACGCCAAGCGCTAGGCCTTCATTGGTCCAAAGGGTAATCAACAGTACTAAGATTCCGACAAGCAATGACTGCTGTGTTGTCAATACAAGAGAGACAAGTGAAAAAGCGATAATACCAAAGACAAGCGCCAGACCGATCTTTTTTACATCACTAGGGACCACCATCAATCTCTCCTTCAACAACGTCATTCTGAACTTGATTCAGAATCCAGCTCTTATGACAATAAAATTGTCATCTACATCAAAGATGTAGTAAATCCTGAATCAAGTTCAGGATGACAGAATTCTCTACCGCGTCAGCAAGTCGTTGAGACTTTTTTGCGGTTCCTTACCTTCTAAAATAGCATAGACCTCTGCCGCAATCGGCAGATAAATGCCTCGTTCCTCAGCAATTGTATTCAGTGCATACGCCGTTCCGATTCCCTCTGCAACTTCACCCAGCTCTTCGAGTATCTCAGTCTGAGACTTACCCGCAGCCAAACCGAGCCCGACACGAAAGTTACGCGACATGGTCGAAGAGGCGGTTAAAAAGAGATCACCCGCACCGCTGAGGCCTAAAAAAGTATCATCCTCTGCACCATACTGCTTACCAAAACGGTGCATCTCGATAAGACCGCGAGAGATAAGTGAGGCACTGGCATTTTTACCCAGTTGCAGACCCTCTGTAATACCGGCTGCAATAGCGATGACATTTTTATAAGCACCTGCCACTTCAGCACCCATGACATCTTTTGAGACATAGGTACGTACAAATGAGGGGAAATAACTGCCAAAGGCATCTGCGACAGCTTCATTGTCGGTGTTGATGACCAAGGCACAAGGCAGGGCCTGCATCACTTCTGCTGCAAACGATGGACCAGATAGAAAAGCGATATTTTTAGCATCCACATGTTTGGCAAATATCTCATTTAAAAAACGGCCGGTGGAAGCTTCGATCCCTTTTGCTACAACCAGAACTTTCTGTCCCTTGTTGACAAAGTTTTCGTCCAGCCAGTAAGCAACCTGTTGAGCAGGGATCGCCATAACCAAGTACTCAAGTTCCAAGATCTCTTCAAGCGAGACAAAGTTCTCGATGTCGCGTTTGGTACGCGAAGTGATATAGACCTCGTTTTCAGGATTTTGACGAAAAGCAAAGGCAAGAGCCTGTCCCCATTTACCGGCTCCAATTACACCTATTTTTTTCACTGCGCCATCCTTCTAAAGTTCTCAATCGCTTCATCATAACCGATTACAACTAAAACATCCCCTACTTCAAGGTGATGTCTATACCCTTTTGATGTAAAGACAAAATGTGTCTGTAATTGGGCATCCACTACCGCTAGAACAATGAGTTCAGACTCAACTTCCATTGAGAGTTCATGCAGCGATTCACCTACTAAAGAGGAGCCCTTTTCGAGTGTTACCTGCACCGTTTTCAGTGCCGTCTCTTCTTGCAAGATATCATGAATAATATGGGTAACGTACGGTTTTTCAAGGACTTCAATAATAAGATCTGAGGTCGCTTGAAGTTTTGAGATCACCTTATTTGCACCGGCAAGGCGCAATTTAGAAGCATGTTCCTGTGTGGATGCCAGTGCAATCAGCCGTGCCTCTTCCAAGCCGTCTCTAAGACCTATCGTCAAATACACATTTTTCGCATCATCTTCCAGAGCGCAGATAAACAGGGTCTCTTGCATGGTAAAATGTGTAAAGGCATCCCAATTGTCATCCAGGTCAAAAAGCTCCGCATTAAACCCATCCTTTATTGCCTGTGCTACCGTCTCTTCTGTCAGTGCATAGACCTTGACACTTCGGTAAGCTTCATGTACTTGAAACACGATCTCTTTTGCAAATTCTGCGTAGCCAAAAACTAGAACGTCAAGTGTCTTCATCGTAACCTCTTATGAATAAAAAGTCTAAACTCATTTATCATCGAATGTTCACCTACAACGATCATGATGTCACCTTTTTTCAAAGCGGTCTCAGGTTGAGGGTTAAAAGTAAAGCCCACAACATCGATCTCTGAGAGGCCGATAAGAAGCAGACGGTGTTTACGAATGTGCAGATCTCCTACCGTGTCAAAATTACCCGCTACGCGTTCATCAACAACGATCTCTTCTAGCGCAGCACCCATCTCTTCTGCACGCAGCATACTCAGCGTCTCGAAGGCGATAGGTCTGCCACTGTACTCTTTAGAGAGCAGACCGATAAGCTCTTGTGCGTAAACAATATTTTTAGCACCTGCCAAACGCAGTTTACGACGGTTTTTCTTCTCATGTAGCAGAGAGAGAATATTAATATCGTGATCGATAGAACGCAGCGTTAATGCCGTATATACATTCAGAATATCACTGTCACGCAGCAAGATGACTGCAGTCACCTGCTTTTCAAGATCAATACCCATCGTCTGATAGCTTGACAACGAAGCCGGGTCAAG
>JAUVKK010000184.1 GCA_030596305.1 Helicobacteraceae bacterium
TATGAAGAGGTCATGTTGCAAAGTGCAGTAGAAGCCGGTAAAAAGATGTATCCTGACTATGTAAGAGAAGACGCTGTACAAGTTGCAGCAAGAGCATCATACCTCTTCGACCACGATAATGCTTCCGTTAACTATCTTGTCTCAATGTTCGGAAGCAGTGACTTTAAATTCCAAGATGGTGGGTTCCAACGTGTCTGGATGGACTACAAACTTAATGACTCCATTACTATGAATGGCGGTCTGGTCGACTACATCGGTGGAGACGGCGTCATCCCTTTTTACAAAGCTATTGAAAATAATGACAGAGTCTTTGCAGAGGTCGTTTATAACTTTTAAACTATTCATTTATACATAAAAGTGTGAAATTTACAGTAATTTGTACTTTTGCACACTATATCCACACTATTTTTTTTTAAACTGTTACTACGAAAGCGAGAAAGAGTCTCACTCCACCCTTTCTTCTCTTTCCTTTTTCATTTTAAAGCGGCTTTGTAACCCGCGACACTCCTAATCTTCCTTGTCATTTTCATTTCATTTTCTGACAAGGATAACTCCCTTTTCTATTTCATAAAGATTTTGTTTAAAAGGTCTTTAGTCTCTTTAACTATTAAACATATTGAGTATAAAAACCCTATTTGCTATAAAGTATATTTTACAGTAAGATAGTGGCATGATTATAAAGGAGTCGTAGTGAAACCAATATTACAAAAACTTTCAAAACAGTGGTTATCCAAACGCTCAGCTACCTTTCTGCGTTCACTTTACCATGACATAGACTTTGATGTCAGAATTATAGGGGTTAAAGGAAGTAGAGGTTCTGGCAAGACAACCTTGTTGCACCAATACGCCAAAAAATCGAAGTATAAACCTTCTCAAATCCTCTATGTTAGTTGTGACAGTCCTATTATGGCGGGGGAAGACCTCTTAGAAATCGCGACAGAGTTTGAGCAATATGGAGGTAGACTTCTACTTATTGATGAGATTCATAAAGTCTCTGGATTTAGCGCACATATTAAATCGATTTATGACTTTTTAGAGCTACAAGTCATCTTTACAGGTTCCTCTGCCATGCTTTTACAACATGAGAGCGGCGATCTCTCTCGTAGAGCATCCATGCACTATCTGCCTGTCATGTCATTAAGGGAATTTATACTGTTTAATGAAAGGATCGAACTTCCATCATTTACCTTAGATCAGATATTAACAAACCACGAAGACATCAGTGCAGAGCTCTTAGAGAAGATAAAACCTCTTGAGCAGTATGCCAACTACACACAGTATGGAGCGTATCCTTTTTTTAAAGAATCTATAAGTGATTATCCTATGCGACTGCTTGAAGTCATCAATACCACTATAGAATCCGACTTAGCTAAGATCTTTAACATTGATAATGATAAACAGAGTGTTCTCAAACGTGTTCTTGGTATGCTCTGTTCTACCTCACCGTATGAGATAAGCAAAGCAAAACTCAGCAAAGATGTCTCTATATCGTGGTCAACACTCTCCAAGTATCTCACCTATATGCAAGAGGGGGATCTTATCCATCTAGTAGAAGCACCCCCTAACCAAAAACGGCTCAACAAGGCACAAAAGATGTTACTTAACAACCCTAATCTCTTTTATGTTCTCTGCGCCAACCCAAACCTTGGCTCGGTACGTGAAAGCTACTTTGTTTCACAAGTGACCGTCTTACACGAAGTGCTTTACCATGATGAGGGAGATTTTTTGGTAAATGGAGACTATGTGTTTGAGATTGGAGGTGCGTCTAAAGGAGATAAGCAACTCCAAAACGCAAAACAAGGCTATGTTGTTCGTGATGACATAGCGACAGGCTATAAAAATGTCATACCGCTTTGGCTGTTTGGATTTTTATACTAGACCTGCACTCCCATTTTTACTTACCAAATATCTTCGGCTTAAAAGAGGTCAACAGTATCTCTAAGACAAGCGGAATAGCATTCGACATCCCTATCAACCCTTCAGTATGCGAACGATCTAAGAACTCAGGTGTAAATTCGCCAGCTTCAACTGAGGCCTGAGCAAGATCGACGAGTTCCGGCATCATCGGTACTAAAAAAACAAAAGCATTGACTGACAAAAAGGCGATCAACACAAACTTCACTTTCATGTAGTTAGGTTTGACTTCATAGCTGTAGTAAAGAATGATGTCCGAGATGATCTTCAGTCCCAAGCCCGGTAAGATCAAAATATAAGCGCTGATCTCTTTATACATCGCAACCGTATAGGCTGTCTGTGGGTCAAGATGGCCAAAGTTGGCACCGATGAAGATATGAGAGAGTATCCCTCCCACATACATGATACTTCCTATCTCTTGCAGAAAATCTAAAAACTTACGCATCATGACCCCTTAGTATTATCGTTTTTCGAATGGTGACTTAGATGCTTGGAACTCAGCTCTTGTCACAACACCATCGCTATCTGCATCGATCGCATCAAAGATCTCATTTTTACGATAGACCTTCATCTCTTCTTGAGAGACTAAGTTATCTTTGTTTGTGTCCATCGCTTTAAACTCACCTGCCGTTGTTGTTAACATCTCAGGTTTTTCAACGATCTCATCGTTATTAATATCATTTTTGTTAAACCAGTACTCCATGATCCCCGGCATAAATTTCCCAAAACGTGACTCTTCACTCTCTTTTCTCGTCACATTGTTGTCACCATTGTCATCGGTGCGCTCAAAACGTGAGACCGCCACTTCAGTATATGACTCTTCTGTGACCAATCCCTCTTCTGTCTGGTCATACTTGTTATACATGTGTGAACTCATATCGCCGCCTCTAAACTTGCCGGCACAACCTGTACTCATCAATCCTACTGCGACTAAGGCAGTTAACATCATAATCTTTTTCATGATCTATCCTTTACTTATTAAAATATAATTTAGCACCGATAACAAGGTCATCATGTGCACTCAAAATGAGGTTTGAAGGGGTCTCAACAGCAAAGTCTGTGTACTTAATGGTAATGTTACCCTCTACAAACAGTTGACCGTTCTCCTCGTTCATTGTAACGGGAAAAGCGATCGTTTTACTGACGCCATTGATCGTCATCGTACCTCTCGCTTGGTTATCACGCAGCTCATACTTGTAGGTCATTAACTTATGTGTCTCGGCATTGAG
>JAUVKK010000232.1 GCA_030596305.1 Helicobacteraceae bacterium
GCCAATAAGTACCTTGTCAACTCTCGGCAGAAGGTTGGTCAAGGCTTCGAGTTTGCCTGAGACTTTTGAGCCGCCAATGATCGCTGCAAATGGACGGGTAGGACGTTTCATCAAGTTACCAAAGAACCTGATCTCTTTTTGAAGCAAGAAACCCGCTGCTTTGTGTTCGTCGTCAAAAAACTTGGTGATTCCCTCGACAGAAGCGTGTGCTCTATGGCTCACACCAAAAGCATCATTGATATAAAAATCAGCCATATCAGCCAAGGCCTTAGCAAGAGCCTCATCATTTTTTGTCTCACCTTTTTCAAAACGGAGATTCTCAATAAGAAGTACTTCATGCTGTGGTAGTTCAGCCGCTTTTTTAGTAGCATCTTCGCCCACAACATCTTTCGCCAGTTCTACATGACGTTTGAGAAGCTGCTGAAGACGCAGTTGAACCGGCTCGAGTGAATACTTTTTATCGACCTCACCTTTTGGACGGCCCATGTGTGATGCCAAGATAACAGCACAGTCCTGATCAAGACAGTAGTTGATAGTCGACACTGCCGAACGGATACGGCGATCGTCAGTGATGTTGCCAAACTCATCCATCGGAACATTGAAGTCACAACGGATAAATACTTTTTTACGGTTAAGATCTAGATCTTTGATGTTTAGAAGTTGCATACTGTCCCTTATTTACTAATGTGGATTGCCATGTCTACTAGACGACAAGAGTATCCCCACTCATTGTCATACCAAGAGAGTACTTTAACAAGATTGTTGTCAATGACCTGGATCGTGTCCATTGCGACAACGGTACTCAGCTCTTCACCTACAAAGTCCTGAGATACTCTGTACTCTTCGTCTACACCAAGAATACCTTTGTGAGAACCCTCACTTGCTGTTTTAAAGGCTGCTTTGACATCGTCTAGTGTCACATCTTTGTTCAATGTTACTGTCAAATCCACCATAGAGACATCCGGTGTTGGAACACGGATCGCCTGACCATTCAGTTTACCTGCAAGATTTGGAAGAACTTTTGCGATCGCTTTCGCAGCTCCTGTACTTGTAGGGACTAAGTTAGTCGCACCTGAACGCCCTTTGCGTGGGTCTTTTTTATGTTTACCATCAAGGATAGGCTGTGATGATGTGTACGAGTGGATCGTTGTCATCAGACCATTTTTGATTCCAAAAGCATCGTCTAGGACTTTTGCCACAGGTGCAAGACCGTTTGTTGTACAACTTGCATTTGAGACGATCGCCTGACCTGCATACTCATCTTCATTCGCACCGATAACAAATGTCGCTGTGTCATCTTTTGCCGGAGCAGAGAAAAGAACTTTTTTCATACCGTTGTCAAGATATGGCTGCACACTCTCTTGTGTCAGAAATGCACCTGTACATTCAAGTACGATCTCAGCACCATACTTGGCAAACTCAAGTTTAGCCGGGTCACGTTCTGCAAGGATCTTTGCTCTGTCTTTACCGATGCAGAGGTAGCCATCTTCGACCTTAGTATCTTTACGTGTTCCATGTACCGAGTCATACTTCACATTGTATTCGATCATTTCGGGTGTGCCGCTCGCATTAACCGCTACCAGCTCAATATCATCTCTGTCGGCGATAATACGTGCTACACATCTACCGATACGTCCTAGTCCATTGATTGCGATCTTTACTGCCATATTCTGTCCTGATGTACTACGACTACTCTTTATAGAGTGCCGTGAAATTAGATTATTATATGGGTGATTCTAGCCAAATTCAGCTATAATTCCGATAAATCATGAATATTGCACTCTATGGCGGCTCGTTTGACCCGCCCCATCTCGGTCACTTGCACGTTGTTACTGCAGCATTAGATACTTTAGATATCGACAAGCTCATTATCGTGCCTGCTTTTGTCAACCCTTTTAAAACAGGAACACACGCTTCGGCTGAACTCCGTTTTAAGTGGCTCAATGCGATCTTTAAAGCTAATAAGCAGGTCGAGATCACAGATTTTGAAGTTATTCAAAACAGAGCTGTTACAAGCATAGAGACTGTCAAACATTTTAATGCTATATACAAAAAGATCTACTTTATCATCGGTGCAGACAACCTTGCATCGCTTGAAAAGTGGCATCATTTTGATGAGCTTGACAGACTGGTCACATGGGTTGTTGCGACTAGAGACAAGATCCAGATCGATGAGAAGTATATTCAACTGGCTGTTGAACATCCTATCAGTTCAAGTGAACTGAGAGAAGAACTAAACGAAGAGCATCTTCCAAAAGAAGTTGCAAACGAAATAAAAACATATTATGAGGAAAATCATGCAAGATCGCATTAACAAAATAACAAACCTGTTAGACACAAATAAAGCCGAAGCCATTGAGGTCTTTGACCTCCGCGATCGTGACTACTTTGTAGACTACGTTATCATCGCTTCATCACTGGGTGCTCGTCACACAGAGGCACTGCTTGACCACCTTAAACGCGGCCTGAAGCCTGAAGAGAAGTTTTTAGGAACA
>JAUVKK010000038.1 GCA_030596305.1 Helicobacteraceae bacterium
AGGCACTGCTAAGAGTAGATCTTCTATAAACGTTGTGAAATAAATTACAGTAGATAGATCAAAATCGGTATGACAAATTACATATTTGTTGGATACTTAGAAAATCTTATTGACATTGTTAAGAGTATATTGTGTGGGAAAATAATCTTGGAAAGTAAATGGTGCGCCCGACACGATTCGAACGTGTGACCGCTGGTACCGCAAACCAGTACTCTATCCAGCTGAGCTACGAGCGCACACCATCTCTGTTAAGAGGCCGAAATTATAGCAGTTTATTCTTAGACGAAGCTAAGAAATAAGGCTTTTACAAAAATGTTCTAAAGTTCAGATCAAAGGGCCATATGGTCGAAAATAATGAGTGTCAAAAAGACGATACCCAAATACCCGTTGATCGTAAAGAATGCTCTGTCTATCTTTGTAAAATCTTTACGCACAAGATAATGTTCATATGAGAGCATTACGCCACCTAGAATAACTGCCAACCAGGCAAAACCGCCTAAGCCGGCACTCCAGACAAACATAGCCCAAAAGATGACCGTAACAACATGAAAGATCGTTGAGATCAACATCGTCGCTTCTGCACCGTATATAGACGGTATAGAGTGCAGACCTTTCTTAACATCAAAATCGATATCTTGTAAAGAGTAGAGCAGGTCAAACCCTGCAACCCAGAACATAACACCGAGACTTAGCAGAACAGTCCACTGCGGTACTGCAGCTTCGACAGCGATCGAACCTGCAATCGGTGCTAAACCCAGAGAGAGGCCCAATACAATGTGTGCCCATGAACTAAAACGTTTAAAGTAAGAGTATGACCCTAAAACAAATAACATAGGGACACTCAAGTAAAAGGCCAGGTCATTGATCATGTAGGCAACCGCTACAAAGACAATGGCATTGACTACTGTAAAGACAAAGATAGAACTTGCGTCCAAACGCCCGTCAACACTTGGACGGTTTGCGGTTCTCGGGTTTTCTGCATCAAACTCTCTGTCTGCATAGCGGTTAAGTCCCATGGCAAAGTTACGTGCACTGATGGCTGCCAGGACACCTAGAAAAAGCAGTCCAAAACCAAACCACCCTTTGGCTGAGACGATCATCGCGATAAAGATAAAGGGGAGAGAGAAGATGGAGTGTTGAAACATCACCAGCTCATTAAAATATTTAAGTCGTTGAACCATTCTTTGCAACTGTACGTTCCTTACTGATAATTATCCATTTTTGTTTTTGTATTCTACCGTAAATCACTCTATCTTATAGCTTCTCATCAGTTGCTGGTATTTTGTTCATAATACCGGACATCAGAGGCAAAACTGCCCTCACTTTTTATGACATTGCCTATCGTAAGGAGAAGGTCTTCTTTCACTCTCTCATTATGGATGCTATTAACATGTTCTTCGCCTTCCACAACCCACAAGGCTTTAGGCTCTTTTGCTTTTTCAAAAAGCTCTGCGGAATGTTCAGGAGGGATAATAGTGTCATTCAACCCCACCATAAAAAGCGTCGGTGTCTCTGTTTTGTCCACAAAGTCGATGGAGTCAATCCCATCTGGTGTTATGACCGAAGGTACCCAGATAAGCGGCCAGAGCAGTATGTACTGTTTTATCAACTCTTCACCGGCAGCCGCAAAACCTGTCATCGTCGAGTCGATGACCAGAAGCTTGACATAGGGATACTCTTTTTTAGCCACAGCATCAATTACAAATGAACCACCCATGGACTGTCCTACAACGACCATTGGCAGATCTTCATTCAAGGTATGGGCATACGCTATAGCTGATGTCACATCATCTACAAAGCCAAACATGTCGACTTCACCAAGAGACTCACCGTAACCGCGATAGTCAAAGATAAAAAGATCGTACCCTTTTTCCAATGTCCAGGTCCACTCCGTAAAACGTGAAGACATGTTAAAGGCCATACCGTTGGCCACAACGATCATTCCCTGTGATGGCCCGTTAGAACGGAACAGCCATCCTCTTAACATTGCCTCTTGTGAACTCTCAAAATAGAACTCTTCATAATCGTAAACATAGTTTGTGGGTGTGTCATAGACCTTGGTGTCTGTGGGAAAGATGGCATTTTTACTACATCCGTTAAAGAGAAAAATGATCGCGAAAAAAGAGAAGAGATATTTAAACATGCACCATTTTAGCAAAAAGCGTATAACTGTTATACTTTCGACATGAAACAGATCGCGATCATCGGACCAACTGCCTCAGGGAAAAGTGACCTTGCCATCGAAATGGCCTTAAAGCACAACGCCTACATCCTCTCTATCGATTCACTCAGTATCTATAAAGAGATCGATATTGCCTCAGCTAAACCCTCTGTTGATGAGTTAGCACGGGTAGATCATTACGGTGTTAATAAGATCTACCTAGATACTCATTTCAATGTTGCACTTTTTATCGAACTTTATAAAGAGGCCATTCAAGAGGCAAAAAAAGATGGCAAAAACCTCATCATTGTAGGTGGCACAAGTTTTTACTTAAAAAGCCTGACCACAGGTCTTTCTGAACTTCCGAACTATTCACAATCTACTAAAGAAGAAGTTGGCAAGTTGCTGCTTGATCTGCCCTCAGCTTATGCCTACCTCGTCAAGATCGACAGTAACTATATGCAAGCGATAGAATCTACTGACGCCTATCGTATAGAGAAGATGTTGCTGCTTGTAGTAGAGAGTGGTATGAGCCCCACAGAGTGGTTCAAAGCGCACCCACCTGTTCCAACGATTACAGACTTGGACATCTTTAATATTGATGTAGAACGTACCCTGCTTCGTGAACGCATTATCAAACGCACCCATAAGATGGCAAGTGCAGGTCTGATCGATGAAGTCGCGATGTTAGAGCACAAATACGGTCGTGACCATAATGCCATGAAAGCGATCGGTATCATCGAGGTGCTTGAATATCTTGATGGTGACTGCAGCAAAGATGAGATGATAGAAAACATCATCACCCATACCACCCAACTGGCTAAACGTCAGCAGACCTTCAACCGAACACAGTTTAAAGAGGCTGTTTCTGCAGAGCTCAACGACCTGCCACAACTTATTACAGCACAGTTCGCCATATAGGGTTAGCAGTTTAGGTTTAACAGATCAATAAATAATGTGAGAAGATAAAGAGAGAGGGTCTCCCACCGAAGTGAGAGATAAAGAGAGAACTATATAGCTTTTAGAATTGCTTCGTAGTCCGGTGCTTGAGTGATCTCTGGAACAAGTTGCTTGTATGTCACTTTTCCATCTTTGATAACAAAGATAACACGTGCTTCGATACCTTTTAGTACACTGTCCGCGATCAATGTTCCGTATGTCATACCAAACTCTTTTGTCTGGAAGTCACTCGCTACAGTAATATTGTCAATACCGTGTGCTGCACAGTAACGCTTGCCTGCAAATGGAAGGTCCATAGAGATAACAGTGATCGCTACATCTTTAAGGCCTGCCGCTTTTGTGTTAAACGTACGTGCTTCCATGTCACAAACAGGAGTATCGATACTAGGTACAACAACGAGGATCTGAGTTTTTTCACTCTTACCGCCAACTGTTACCTCTTTAAGATCACTGCTGATCAAAGTAATAGCTGGAGCAGTGTCACCTACACTTACTTTAGTACCTGCAAGTTTAACCTTGCTGCCTTGTAAAGTTACTGTTTCTGTTGTTGCTGCATGCAACGTTGCAATAGAGATAAATGCCGCTGTTAATAAAGCTGATAATTTCATTATCACTCCTGAAAATAAGTTTACATCATACCTGAGAACATAGCTGTAACTACGGGTTTAATATGATAATTGTGAATGTTATCATGATAAACTTAAAGACATATAAGTAAAACTAATATAAATAAGTAGTATATTAAAACTTTAATTTTTATATATTACTTCTACGCTAGCGTTGTTTAGCAACTTTGATGTATTATGCGTTTACAAAAAACAAGGAAGAGTGTTGGGCGAGACCATTGCGAAGAATAAAAAAGCTTATCATGATTATCATATCGAAGATAAGTTTGAAGCCGGTATTGTCTTAAAAGGGAGCGAGATCAAAGCGATCCGTGCTGGGCGTGTCAACCTCAAAGACAGCTTTATTCGCATCGATGATGGTGAGGTCGTTCTCTTTAATGCCCACATCGGCCTGCTCTCAACAACCCACCACTACTACCGCCATGAAGAGCGCGGTTCTCGTAAACTACTACTGCATAAAAAAGAGATCGTAAAACTTGAACGTGCTATACAGAGAGACGGTATGACCATTGTCCCTCTCATTATGTACTACAACCATAAAAACATCGTCAAACTGCAGATCGGTATCGCTAAGGGTAAGCAGCTCCATGACAAACGCCAGGATTTGAAAGAGAAAGATCAAAAGAGAGATATAGCTAGAGCGATGAAAGAGTTCTAGCTATTTATCACGAAGTGATAACTTTAGTATCACAGCGGTCAGCGTAGTTAAATGGGCTTTGCTCATTTTGCGTTCAAATGATAGTGAGCGATGAAAAATCATTGATCGTCTCTCTCTGAATCAAGAGAGAATGTTTACGAAAGTGTTATTGCCTGATATATGACAATTACCAACGCGATGACACCTAAGGTTATTGCTGAATAGTCTGATAGCTTTATCTTTTTATAAATACTTAACAACTCCGGATCATTCAACTCTTCAAACTTTTTTGAACGTATATACCTTAGTCCATCTCTAAATGCGTCATCCGCAAGTTGGATCTTCCACCTGGGTCTATCCATCTCCAGATAAAGTTTGTTGTGTGCTTTGTTGAGCCGGTTAAAAAAAGCCTGAATGGCCATGATCTGCACTAACATCGCAACGATGAAAAGCAGTGCAGAGAGTGTAAAAAATAGGTTTAACATTATGCTTCTATATTATACGAAAGCACGGCAGGCTCTGAGAAATTTGGTACCTCATCGTAGGCAAAAACCGCATAGTACTTGGCAACATCAGTGTCTCCAAAGTTGTCAAAAGTATATGAGTCCATACCTCCATAAAGCTTCTGTCCGTCATACGGAGTTGATGGAACATGAAAGGCATTTTTCACCACGATCACCCCTTTAAAGTCCTCGTCTGCAGGTCGTTTCCACTCTAGACGGATCATCCCGTTTTCAATACTGCTTCTTAGGTTTGTAACCGGAGCCACACCTGTACGGCGTTTTTTGATGTAGTTCAAAATAAGACGCGGACGGTGCTCACGTTTAGCATCTAGCCAGTTAACCGACTCATTTTTGGCAAAGGCTTTAGGCGAAGAGGCTTTGATGACAAAAACGATCTTCTCATTGGCCTGAATGGTGTCAACCATCTCTCTAATAGCAAGAGAGTCAAAGACAAAACGCTGTGAACGGTCTTCACGTAAGTCAGCAACACTCACCTCATAACCAACACGCTCGATGACTTCACGCTCACGAAGTTTCTCATAACTCTTCTCTGTATCGCCCATCTTCACCATCTCTAAGTGATAGCGAATGTTACCATTGGCTTTAATATCTTTAGCATCCAACTCAAGATAAGCTTCAGAGACAACCGTGTTTTTCATGTCCAGGATCTGCGTCATATCAAACTCGATACAGCCATAAATGCGCTTGGCATTTTTGTCAAAGCCTGCGATCAGACTCTCCTCTTTAATACTCTGTTCTGTAATTGTATACTCATGTTGAGAGTGAAGTTCCAGCTTTGCTTCTTCGAGTGTATAGGTGATCTCCAACTTCGGACGGAAGGTTAGACCACCGCTATAGGCACCATAACCGATGTCCCACTGCATTAGCTGTGAACCTCTGCTCAGTGGCAGTTTAGTCGGCCCTTCCATACGGAAAAGTACCCTACGGCGTTTTAGAGCATCCTGGAGAACATTACGCTCCTGCTTTGTAAAACGGTAGGTACGCCAGATACCTTGAGAGAGCTGTGATGACTTAGTCGCTGTACCGACATAACCGAGGACCTTAGCATTTTTCACTTCATCGAAACTGGTGACATTGTCTATAGTACGTTCATCAACTATACCTACACGCCACTCACCAAACTTCTCGACCTGAACACTGACACGGTTCATAGGATAGTAAGAAATACGCGCTCTTTTGATGATGGCATTTTCAGGAACACTCTCTAAAGAGAAGCCCGTCATACCAAAACATTGACCTTTGTTTTCTGAGATACCGACAAAGAGAGAGTTCTCACCAAAGTGTTCCTTGTTTTTAGTCGTCAGTTCGCCTACATAGCCCACTTCGTTTTTAAGCGGGAATAGTATCTTCGAGAACATTGTTGCATCTGGATCAGTACGGGCACCAATGACCGGAGCAAACGGCGACTTGATGTAACGTACTTTACAGACTGCTCTGACAAAGTAATAATAGGTAGTTGACGACTCCAACTGCTTGTCTACAAAAGTATGTCCCATTGTCGTTCCGACACGGTTAGATGCCTGTGTAAAGCTCTTCACTTTTTCAGAACGATAGATCTCAAAATAGACAGTCTCGTCTGTCGGATAGTCCCAGCTAAGCTCGATCTCTCGACTGCCTACAGAGGCTACGACAAAATCTTCTACTCGAGGCAGGTGTTTCTCTTTTTGATAGTTAGGTACCTCAGATAGTGCATAAGTAAGACCAGCAATATTCTCGTTAATATGCTCAAGCATGTTCTCTTGATAGTCAGAAATGTTACGTGAACCGACCTCTACTGTCAAAGCAAGTGCACCCTGAGAGTAGTAAAACTCACGTCCACTTCCTGAAATAAGGTGGGTTGGCGGTTTGCCCATGTGAACACCGTACTCACGACCAGAAACCTTTCTGATCTCCTCTGCCATGTTTGCTGAGAGTGTGTTCAGGTCTGTTGCGTCGATAGCATCTTCATGAATGAAGTTGTGAGCTGGAAAGAAGACATTTCCCTGCGAGTGGTAATCAAGGGCAATAGAGATGTTTGGATGGGCCATAACAAACTCTCTCAGGGCTGCTGTTTCGGGCTCTGAAAATGGCTGTGGACCAGAGTAGACATTCGACGAAGTATTTTTGCTTGGCGCATAACCTATAGAGAAGTTACGGTTAAGGTCAACACCGAAAGAGCCATCAGCATTTTGACGGCGGTTTTTACGCCAGAAAGAGAAGTGGTTACGTGAGTACTCAAAACCATCCGGGTTGGCACATGGCACGATGTAGAACGTTGAACGCTCTAACATCTGGTTAAGCTGTGGATCAAAGTCGATGTGCTCTAAAAGATGACGGCCATAACCAACAGCAAGCTCGATCCCAACCCACTCACGAGCATGAATACTGCCCGTATAGAAAAGTGCCGGATTTGTGTCGGCATTTTCCATATCTTTAGAGACAGTGACAACGATCATGTCACGCTCTTCCCAGGTCTTACCGATAGTAGTTACTCTGAAAAGATCAGGATGAGACTTCTCAGCCTCACGGAAAAAATCGACACATTCTTGATAAGAGATATATTGTTGACGCACGGTGTTCCTTGAAAATAGTTGTTAGTTAAAAGTTCTAAACAGATAATTTGTTCAGGAGTTTTGACTAGTTATAAATTGATAAGATGCGATTTCGTCATCCCGTACTTGATATGGGATCCACTACATC
>JAUVKK010000283.1 GCA_030596305.1 Helicobacteraceae bacterium
AGAGCTGGATTCCGGGTCAAGCCCGGAATGACGGCACAAAAATAGAACTTGGAAAAGTTTCAGATTTGGTGTAGGTTGTGCTGAAGTGATCCCGAAGGCGTACATCGGTACGTCGAGTGGTGAACTTCAGTGCAAGATGCGTCGAAGCTGGAACTTTTATTTAGGGGATTCCCAAGCATAACTTACCATTTGTGCTCTGTCTGAGTTACCCCACTCCTGCATCGATGCATCATAGACTCTCAAGTTTTTAAACTTGAACACCCTGCTTAAAATATACCAATTCATTGAAGCCTGATACCCATCAAGTCCATAAAGAAGAATTTCGTCATCCGGATCTAACTTCAAACCCTGCAGGTAGATCGCTTGAAGTATCTCTATCTCTGCCAAGGTGTTATCACTTAAAAAACTGTTTTTCCAATAGGTACTTACGGCCCCTTTAATATGTTCAAGGCGATAGACACCAGAACTCTTATAGGTACCAAAGTAGTATTTGCTCACTCGTGCATCCAACATCGGTATTTTGTCAATATGCGCTTGTACATATTTACCATCAACGATCAGGTCACGCTCAGGGTGGGCAGTAAAGTTTGATCGTTTCCCTTTGACAACTGTTTGAACACCTTTATACTCATACAACCACTCATCATAGCCACCGTTGAGTATCGATAGTTTGGTATGTCCAAGGCGGTGCAGTGCCAGTGCAATATAGCTGGCATTAAGAAGACCATCTGGACTGTTATGATCGTAGAGAACAACATGTGAATCATTAGTAATTCCCAGCTGACGGACTAGTTTAACAAGATGATGAACATCCTGCATCTCATAGTGGTCATCAACAAGTTTGCACCACTGTTGCATATGCACATGTGTTGCTGTAGGAATATGACTTTTGTGATAGACATTGTGAGAACCGACGTCTAAGATAACAAGTTTGTCACTGCCGATTTTTGATTGAAGATCTTCAGCACCTATAAAGGCCTCTACGCTGAAAAGAGAGATAGAAAAGAGCGTTAAAAAGATAAAAAGTTTCATAATACACCTGCCAAAATAGTTGCGTTAGTTCTATAATAGAGGTAAAAAGCTTTTAATTAAATTAAAAATGTTATAAATTATTATTTAATAATCCTAAATATTTCCAGTATTACTTTTTTCTGGATGCTTTTTCAGTGATTCCGCTCATACCAAAACGGCGAGCCAGCTCTTGTTTAATGCGGTCTGGTGATATATTCATATGACCCAATGCTACTAAGACGTGGTACGTCAGGTCGGCACACTCATAGATGATCTCATCTTCATCTTTGTCTTTCACAGCAAAGCTGAACTCACCAGCCTCTTCAACAACCTTCTTCAAGATGTCGTTGTCGCCTTTGGAGAGAAGCTTCGCTGTCCAAGAGGTCTCAGGGTCTGCATTTTTGCGATCCAGGATTGTATGATAGAGGGTATCGATTACCCCATACATCGCATCTGTGTCAACACTTTTTTCTATAGTAACATCGCCAGAATCCAACTCTGTAAAGAAACATGACTTACGTCCAGTATGACAAGCAACTCCATCTTGTTTGATCTTAAGCAGCAGGGTGTCATTGTCACAGTCGATCATAAAGGAGTGGATATGCTGAAGGTGGTTAGAGCTTTCACCTTTTTTCCAGATGCGCTGTTTTGTACGTGAAAAGTAATGTGCCAGTTTGGTCTCAAGAGAGAGTTGAAGTGC
>JAUVKK010000131.1 GCA_030596305.1 Helicobacteraceae bacterium
TCAGATGAAGCAATAAAGCGTGTTCCCATCTGTACTGCACTGTAGCCTTCGGAAAGCACATGTTCATACCCTACTCTGTCACTCACCCCGCCGGCACAGACAACAGGCAGTTTATAGACCTGAAGCTCTTTGAGCAGAGAAGACATCTCTTTTAAACCGGCATGACCTCCGGCTCTGTTGTTTACAGCAATAAAACCGTCAACGCCTGAAGCGAGTGCGATCTCAGCCCACTTTGAATCGGTCACATCATGATAGACCTTGCCACCGAAGGCATGCACTTTCTCTACCACCCAGTCCGGCTTTCCCAAAGAGGTGATAAAAAACAGTACCCCCTCTTCCAGGGCGATGTCGATCCACGACTCCATCTTCTTACGGTACTTCTTGGAGCTTTTTTCGATGAGTGCATTCATTCCTATGGGCCGCGCTGTCAATGACCTTATGTAACGCAGACCCTCACGAAAGTCATACCCTTCGACATAGGTCAGGGTCAGAGGCTGGACGATCCCTATGCCGCCGGCCTCTGAGACGGCAGCTACCAGTTCAGGATTCGAACATGGGTACATCGGACCACCGATTATCGGGTATTTAGCACCACTGTCGATTAAAAATTGCGTCTGCATCTCAACACCTCATCATAGATTATTATAACCATAGAGGAGCATCGCATTTAAACGCCTAATAAATTAATCATATATTTTAAGGGGTATGTTAAAAAGGCTTTAGGGTAAAACGTCTGTAGCCGCCAAGAAAGCCCAAGAGACTTAAGATGAGTATATAGATATCCCTATGATAGATGTGAAAGCTGTTGGTCCGGGTCACCCGTGTTCTCGGCACTCCCATACTTTGAGGAATGACACGTTGTACCCAGGCATAGTTTTTGTCACGGACCAGTACCTTATTCCAGACGATCTTTTTGACCTCTTTCACATCCGTCAGTAGCATCAGCCCTCCGCTGTCAAGAGTAAAAAGTACCTTTGAGCGGTTCGACGGATCTTCATAAAACGGCGTATTGTCATTAAGGACTTTAACAATGAGATGGTCTGTTTTATAATAGACTTTTCCGGCGTCCGGCAGATACTCTTCGGGGACCGTCGGCAACAAAAATGAGAAGAGGACAAATACGGTACCGGCGACAAAACTTCCCTTGAGAAACTTAAATACAGCATGCGGTATGACCTCTACCTTTAGAACTCTATACAGAACAAAAACAGCGATTAAAAATGCTGTTACCGGCAGGTAGATATGTTCTTTCATGACAAGACTTGGGTTGAGTATAAAGGCAGAGATATATTCGTTGTCTGACAGAAAAAAGCGCAGATAGTATGTAAAGAAGAGGTAGGAGAACCCCAGCAGTGAAAAGAGGTAGAACAGTACCTCTATTTTTTGCGTTGAAGAGATCGGGACCAGGGCACTGCCGGCACTCCCGGTAACAAGTTCTTCGCGCTCTTCCCACTTGCACAGAGAGAGCGCCATCTTGCGCTTTTTGCCTTTAGGGATAAAACTTTCGCCTTTTGCAAACATAAACCCCTTCTCACTCAGAGCCTTGCGTGTGTAACTTGAAAGAGCGATCTCACCTCCCCTGGCCTGCTCTTCAACACGGGCAGCCACATTGACAACGTCACCATAAACATCATCTTGTTCAACAATACCCTCTCCGGTATGAATACCGATACGGATCTTAATAGGGAAGTTGCTATCTGAAAGCTGCTCTTTTCTAAGCGCCTGCTGCATGGCGATCGCTGCCAAAATGGCGTCATCCGCCCGTCTAAACATGGCCATGATAGAGTCACCGATGGTCTTGACAACACGGCCGCGGAACCTTTTGACAAGAGGAAAGAGTATACGGTTGTGACGATCGACCATCAGCCGTCCGTCAACATCGCCATGTTTATGCCAATAGGCGGTTGAGTCTTCTATATCGGTGAACAGTATGGTCACCTCTTTTTTGGAACTGGCGATCCGTTGAGCAGTACTGTTTTTGATCTCACTCTGTTTGCTGATGGCCATACACTCTCACTAAATATTATTTAAACATGTTTAATTGACCCTAAGAAGATCATAATTACGGTACCGATGAACTCGAACTAAAAAGCAGTGATGAAAATATAGACATTCATATTTCTTATATTCAAGCCCTACTATTGTACACTAAGATTTCGTGTATATCTAAAGTGGCCGGTTCTATTTACTAACACCTGTCTTCTCACAATATCAACACTATATATTTTTATACTTTCACAAAGGAGTTTTAATGCCTAAACATATTGTTGAACGGACAACGGACAAAGAGACTAAAAAGATAATCTGCAGGAACATGCGTGATGCTATCACGCTTTTCGATCAGGTCAAAGACCATGTCACCACTTCGCAGACACAGCTGATCGCTTATGGAAAAGTCGTTCGTACCCATACCTCTGAAAAAAGTGTTCTCACACCTCTTCAAAACCTAAAAATTACAAAACATATATAACCGGTGGCATAATTAGCTACAATATTCCTATGTTGAATTTACAAAATATTTTAGAAAGCGGTCACACCTACAGTGACCATGAACAACCGCTTAAGTTCAAGGTCCGCCTGATCAACACCGTTATGATGATCATCGTCTTTACCTCAACCATCTTTGCTCTCTTGCACTACCTTCACGTTGCACCTATCGGTGATTTTCATGCCAATGCCAATTTTCTCTTCGCATTCTCAAACCTTCTGTTCATCCTCTGGTTGCGAGCGTCTAAAAATTCTTACGATCTTATCGTCCTCTTGATGATCTTTTCTGCCTTGGCCACCTTTACGTCTGCGCTGATCACCATCCCAAACGACGAGTTTCGGATCATGTGGTTTTACATCACTGTCTTTTTGGCATTTTTTACAGGCGGTATCTTATTCGGGTACAGCACCGCAGCCGCATCTATTGTTATCATCCTGGTCTCTAATGCTCTCTTTGACTTAAACCTAAGCGGGCTTGCTATCACCACTGCGGTAACGGGCTTGTTCATCTTGACGATCACGGTCAAGGTCTACACAAAAAAGATGATCGATCTTGAGCAGTCGTTTATCTCTATCAATGACTCACTTCAGAGCAAGGTAAACAGTGCTGTCGAAGAGGTTCGAAAAAAAGACGAATTGATGCTTCAACAGACAAAACTGGCACAGATGGGCGAGATGATCGCTATGATCGCCCACCAATGGAGACAGCCTCTCTCATCCATCTCCGCGATCTCTACCAAGATCCAGCTCTCTTTAGCCCTGGACGAGGAGATAAAAAAAGAGAGTCTAACACAGGAGCTGGGCACCATAGACAAACGTATCACCCTGCTCTCAAACACCATTGACGACTTTAGAAACTTCTATAACACCAACCATGAAAAAAAAGAGTTTGACCTTTCACACACCATCCATCAGGCTATAGAAGTCTTAACACCCGCCATTGAAAACGCAGAGGTAACACTGGAGTTTAAAAACAGTCTTACAAGCAGGGTCACCAGTCTTGAAAGCGAGCTCATTCAAGTCCTGATGAACATCATCAAAAATGCTATTGACATTTTAAACGAGCAGGATATTGAGCGGAAGATTACGGTCACGGCCTATCAAGACAGCGAGCATACCTATATTGTCATCAAAGACAATGCCGGCGGTGTTGCAGAGAAGATCATCGACAAGATCTTCAACCCCTACTTCTCCACCAAAAAAGAGAAACACGGCATGGGACTTGGGCTCTACATGTCCAAACTGATCATTCAGGAGCACTGTGACGGTCAGCTGGACGTCCATAATACAGATAAGGGAGCTGTCTTTACGATCAGCTTCCCCTTAGAGAACTAAGTATGGCATTTGTCCCACAGACCCAAGAAGAGCTCAAAGGTTTAAACATTCAAATGGGCAGCATCTACCTTATCCAATACGCTAATAAAGACTATTATAATGGCGAGGAGAGCATTGAAATCGG
>JAUVKK010000246.1 GCA_030596305.1 Helicobacteraceae bacterium
GCCTATAAAGGGATCAATGCCGAAGGTAAAAGGGTCAACAATAAACTTGAAGCGGCATCACTCGACGAAGCAAAGAGCAAACTCAAAGCCCAGGGTATCATCTACAAAAGTATAGAAGAAGAGTCCCCCTCTATTTTCAGCGGCATCAATTTCAGCCGCCGCTATCGTATCTCCCCCAATGAGCTCTCTCAGCTTAGCCGGGAACTTGCCATGTACATCCGATCCGGTATCAGTATCGTCGGTGCTCTCAAGATCATTCAAAACCAGTACATGCACAAAAAGAAGATCTACCTCTTTTTAAAAACGGTCAGCACCTATCTTGACGAAGGTAAAAACTTCTACGCAGCTCTGGATGAACAGAATATTGTCATCTTGCCGGAGTTCTATACTCAGTCCATCAGGGTCAGTGAGTCAAGCGGTATCTTGGACGAGGTACTGCTAGAACTTTCCCGTTTTCTAAAGGAGCAGGATCGCATCTCAAAAGAGATAAAGTCAGCCTTTGCCTATCCCTCTTTTATGATCTTGATCTCACTTTTTATGGTCGGTTTCATGTTGGCCTTTGTTGTACCGCAGATCACAGGTATTTTTGAAGGAATGGGTCAGGAACTTCCGGCTGCCACCCAATTTGTCATCGCATTGGGTGACTTTTTCAACAACAACTTTACAACCATCGGTGTTTTACTTATGCTGATCATCGGTGCACACTCTTTTATGATGAACTACAGCTCAAAATATAAGTATGTTGTGGACAGTCTAATCTTGAGACTTCCCCTCTTTGGCGAAGTCGCACTTAAAAGTGAGCTGGGGCGTTTTGCCTATGTCGGTTCGCTCCTTGTTCGTTCGGGTGTTCCCTTTGTACAGACCATCAACCTCTCAGCCAATATTCTTAATAACAGTGTTTTAAAAAATGTCTTTGTTGAGGCTTCAAAAAAAGTCGTTGAAGGCAAACGCCTCTCTGTTGCGCTACACGAATCATCTTACAAACTGGACCAATCCTTTGTGCAAGCTATTGCCGTAGGTGAAGAGACCTCGCAGATAGAGCCTGTACTAAGTAATGTCTCTGAACTCTATTTTGAAGATAATCGTGACAAGATCGGCATTATTTTAAGTCTTCTTGAACCGATGTTGATGTTATTTGTCGGTGGGACCATCGGCTTTATTGTGGCGGCTATGTTACTGCCGATCTTCTCTATGAGCATCACATGATAAAAATATTGGCAGTAACTCTTGACGTTAGTCTAAGCTTTAGTGAGATGCATTCGCTGGTGACTTTGTTGCCAGTGAAAAAGAGAATCAATGATAATCTACCGATCTTCTCAATGAGTATCACCTGATGTTTCATGCCAACCGTTCCGGTGTTGCCCTGCTCATCACCCTCTTTTTTATCATCGCCATCACCGCTGCCGTCGGGGTAAGTCTGATGAACCTTAAAAAGAGCGGGGAAGAGCTTCACGAGGCCCGTTTTCTGCTGCAGAGCGGTGCCGTTGTCGAAGATGTGCTCACCTTGATGAAAGAAGCTGACAAACTCGGGGTTGTCAGTGATGCCGACAGTCTCAATATCTTTCTGCTCACAGCCGGATTTATCCCACTGGAATTAAAAGAACTTTTAGTTAAAATAGAGATAACAAGTGCCATGGGTCATGTCAACATCAACACTTTAGCTGCGTCTAAAGATTTTCAAGAGGCGCTGATAAAGTATATGGTCCGTTTTAATGTCCAGGATGCTTACTACATGAGCGATCTCTTGATCGACTGTATGGGTGGGTACAAGGATGTCTATAAGACCAATATCTTTGATGAGATGCCGGAGCTTTACCGGGAGCGTATTGTCTCAAAAAGACATCTCGAGAAGGTCTTGGACTTTTATATTCGTGAACGCCATGACAATGCTGTTGTCAAAGTGCCTTGGGATGAGTTAGTCCGTTTTGATGAAAACAATGCCACTGCTGTTGATGCCAACTACATCACACCTGCTCTTTGGCAGATGTATATTCCGGGACTGGAAGCTGAACGTGCAAATGAGCTTGCCTCTGGCGAAGTGGTCTATAACACCCTCGAGGACATCGACCTCTCTACTGAGGTTAAAACGGGGCTTGCCAAGTTCAACCTGAGTTTCTTTCAACCCGTCGTCCGAATGGATATTGAGATCCTGGAAAACAACAGCAGTGCCCATGTGGCCTTTGACTATGACTTAAGTACAAAAAAGGGTAGACATTTTGAATTTTGGATTTAGATCAAAGGCAAAAGCCTTTTTTGTTGATGTTGATTCGCCCTCATATCATCTTGACGAGTCGGT
>JAUVKK010000150.1 GCA_030596305.1 Helicobacteraceae bacterium
GCCGGTGATGTTGTTGCGATCAATGATTTGTTACGCATGTCGTAAGCACCTGTCTGTATCAGCTCAGTCAAGACATTGTTCTCATTAGAAGAGATCACCATCTTTTCAACAGGCAGACCCATCTTCTGTGCATAGAACGCACCAAGAACATTGCCGAAGTTTCCACTTGGTACGTTCAGATAGACATTTTCACCCATCGTGATCGCCTCTTGACGAACCAGCTCAAGGTATGAGTGGATGTGATAGATGATCTGGAAGATAATACGGCCGAAATTCACTGAGTTCGCCGCAGAAAGAGAGATGTTCTTCTTTTTCAACTCATCTTTGAATGTCTTAGAAGCAAGTAGGTGTTTAAGTGCTGACTGTGCATCATCAAAGTTACCTTTGATCCCGATCACTTTCAAGTTAGCTGCATCTTCTGTCACCATCTGAAGACGCTGAACATCTGAGGTACCGCCGTCCGGGTACAAGCAAGCAACCTGAACCTTGTCACGGTTTTTAAACGTCTCAAGTGCAGCCGGACCTGTATCACCGCTTGTCGCTGCCAAGATCAAGTAGTTTTCATCACGCTTCTGTGCAATTGCCGAAAGTACTTTTCCAAAAGGTTGAAGTGCAATATCTTTAAAGGCACGAGTCGGTCCATGGTAAAGTTCACTGACATATAGATCTTCTTTGACTTTAACAACAGGAACCGGGTTTTTAGGGTCATCAAATGCATCGTAAAGAGACAGTGCTTCATCAATAACACTCTCTTCAATGTCAATCTCAAAACGCAGCAACATATCTTTAGCAATTGTCTTATAATCACTTTTTAGATGTTTCTCTAAAAATTCTTGACCTAGCTGAGGAAGAGTCTCTGGTACATAAAGACCGCCAAACGAAGCGATAGGACTTAAAATAGCTTGCGAAAATGCAACTGACTCTGGGTGTTGACCGTCATTTCCACGTGTTTCGATAAAGTTCATACATAACCTTCTGATGGGATATAGGGCACTTCTAAAGGCCCTAAAAAAGATGCCCTTATAATAATGGCGCGATTATAGCAAAAGAGCGATTACAACTTTATTGTCTACCAAAAAGAAGCACTCATATAACCAACAACACTGCTGTTGTCACCTGAAGCATCTGCACTAGTTCTATAGTCCAATAACTGACTTTTAAGACCAAGGGTCTCGGCAGCCTTTAGCAACGCTTCTATGCCAACATATCCACAGGCTTCGCAGCCTTTTTCAAGTAATCTACTATCCATCTTCTCAACGGCATCTAAACAGATAAAATCTTTTTGATGGGCTGATTTTTTAGCGTAATAGTGGCTAAGGTCACTGCTGATCACAAGAAGGTTGTCAGGGTCTTTTAGTAACTCAACCATTAACTTTGTCAACGTCCCTTTTACATGATTGCCATAAATGATCTCTATCACTTTTTTTTCAGGCATATAGTTGTTTATAAAAGGCAGTTGTACCTCTGTGCTATGCTCTTTGCTGTGCGCTTCTTTTAGAAAACCAAAAGCGAATTTTTCACTTAGTCTTTGCAGATACTGTTCATCATTGCGTAACAGACCGCAAGGCGTCTGAAATGCTTCATAGCTTGCAGCACTTAGACCTTCAAAATAGACACGGTGACTTGGGCCTATAACAATCACTCTTTTAGTAGAACTCTTTTGTGCCAATGTGTAAGCAAGGTTGGCAGTGTATCCACTGTAGACATATCCTGCATGTGGCACGATCAAAGCACGAGGTATATGTTTAGGCATCTTTTCCTGACGTTGTTGCGCTCTTTTTTCAAAGGTAGTAAACCACGCTTCAGTCTCACTGCAAGCTTTTGGGTAGAAGAGACCGGCATTTGGTGTTGGCCTTCGGATCAGACTTTTCTCACTGTACTTTTTGACATGATAGCGAGAGACTTTAGGATGTAAACTCAGACAACCCTGTCCCAAACCAGATTTTTGACACAGAGAGGTGAAAAAATTATCAAAGTTGCTAAGTTGTTCCCACACTTGAGGCAGGTAGGTCGCACGCTGTTTTCCATATTCAAGTACAATACCATCTTCACCAACTGCAATCTGACGTCGTAGAGAGTCAACAGAGTCATAACCAACCTCCTCTGGCGCAGTAAGAAGTGAGACCTCTACTTCCAACTTGCCTAGCTCACCTTTTGTCAATGGTGTGAAGCGAAGATCCCTAAAAGCTGCCGACCTGCTATTTGAGATAAGGTCATCCATAAGTGTTCTATGGGCTTGTAAAGACCCAATACAGCCTCGAAGTTGATCTCTTTTATTTAAAGTGACAAAAACCGCTCCCTTTTTTTCTAAAAATGGATGAACTTTTATCAGTGATGATCTGTCAATTAGAGTTTGGCTTGTAAATGATTCTGCAATCGCATCACGAGCAATACCCGTCACTAAAGAGCTGTTTGTCTCAGCAAATAGAGGAATAGACAGTATTAAAAAATAAAAGAGAAATAGGCGATACATCATTGTATATCTTACATTAATAACAGAGAAAGCTCTCTTATAAAATTATTTTAAAGCTTTTTTTGCCCAATCGATATACTCTTTAGAGCCTTTGACAATGGGTAATGCAATGATCTCTGGAATGTCGTATGGGTGAAGAGACAAGATTCTCGTCTCTACCGCCTTATAGTGTTTCTTGTCTGTTTTGATAAGAAGCAGCAGCTCTTCATCTTCACAGAACTTTCCCTCATAAATATAAAAAGAGTTCATCTTTGGCAAGATGTTGACACAGGCACAAAGATGCTCTTCTACCAACTTCCTGGCGATCTTCTTTGCAACTTTTTTAGTTGGAACACTGCACTGCATCTGGATAAGTGAAGCTTTCATCGTAAAAGGGCCTAGAGAGTTATCTCTGTACCGATACCCTCTTCTGTAAAGAGTTCCAAGAGCATAGAGTGTTCGATACGACCATCGATGATGTGTGCCTTTTTGACACCACCGTCGATCGCTTCAAGACAAGCGTCAACCTTTGGGACCATACCCCCATGAACAGTACCATCTTTTTTAAGTGCTATGACATCAGCCTCTGTCAATGAGGCTAAAAGTTCCATCTCTTTGTCAAGTACACCTGCCGTGTCTGTCATAAAGATGACCTTATCTGCTCCAAGTGCTTTTGCAATATTAGCCGCAGCGAAATCAGCGTTGATGTTGTAACCAGGATGGCCAAGCTCTTCATCCGAAGCGATAGGCGCGATGACAGGGATGAATCTCTCCGCGATCATTTTGTGAATTACATCAGGATTAACAGTGGTAATTGTACCTGTCAAGCCCCACTTAGCCTGCTCTTTTGGCTCTGCTTGCATAAAGTGTGCATCTTTACCGTTAATACCGATCGCTTTCGCACCATGTGCATTTAACAGAGAGACGATCTCGTTGTTTACTTCACCACACAAAACCATCTCGACAATACGCATTACTTCCGGTGTTGTCACACGCTGACCATCAACAAACTCTGTCGGGATCTCTAGCTTAGTCAACATCTCAGTAATACGCGGACCACCACCATGAACAACAACTGGACGCAGACCGACAAGGTGCATCAGTAAGATATCTTCAGCAAACTTCTCTTTGAGTTCAGGAGAGGTCTGTGCAGCACCGCCGTACTTAATGACCACGATCTTGTTGTTAAATTTTTTAATAAACGGCAGGGCCTCCAGGAGGGTCTGTACCTTTTTTGGCTTGGTTATCATCTGTTCTCTT
>JAUVKK010000209.1 GCA_030596305.1 Helicobacteraceae bacterium
GCTCAGGTGCAAGTTGTGCCGAAGATGCTACTTTATATTGGCTACCCAGTATTCGCGGATCATCTTCTTAGTTGCTTCCGGAAGTGGAATATAACCAAGTTTTTTAGCCGCTGCATCACCGTTTTTGAAGGCATAATCAAAGAACTTGATGACTTTCTTGTTCATCTCACCTTTTTCAGGTGGAAGAAGAATAAATGTTGCTGCAACAATCGGGTATGACGTGTCTCCCGGCTGAAGTGCTAACATAGCGTAGAAGTTGTCCTCTTTAGTCCAGTTAGCATACTTTGCTGCTGCTTTGAAGTTCTCTTCAGTCGCTGCAACCCATTTACCGCTTGCTGTCTGAAGTGTTGCTGCTGCAAGGTGGTTTTTCTCTTTGTATGCGTTTTCGATGTAACCGATAGTGAATGGTGTCTGCTTGACTAAAGATGCTACACCCTCATTACCTTTACCTCCAATACCGACAGCCCAGTCGATCGCTTTACCAGCTCCATAGTTGTCAGCCCAGGTTTTAGAGCTTTTGTTCAGGTAATATGTAAAGTTGTATGTCGTACCAGAACCGTCAGAACGGTGAACAACAATTATCTTCTCATTAGGAAGTTTAAGACCCTTGTTCTCTGCTGCGATCGCTGCATCGTTCCACATTGTGATCTTGCCTGCAAAGATATCAGCTACCATCTCATTTTTAAGGTGAAGTTGCTCATCTTCAATACCAGGTACGTTAATAGCTACAACGATAGAACCGATAACTGCCGGGAATTGAAGCAGTTTTTTCTTAGTAAGCTCTTTTGTCTTCAGTGGCTTGTCAGAAGCACCGAAGTTAACGATACGCTTAGAGATCTGCTTGATCCCTCCGCCTGAACCGATACTCTGGTAGTTAACACGTGACTTTGTCTCTTTACCATACTTGTACGCCCAGTCGTAGTAGAGTGGAGCCGGGAATGATGCACCCGCACCACTGAACTTGTCACCTGCAACAGAAGCCGTTGCAGCAACAGCGATTAATAGTGCGCTAGTAGCTAGTTTTTTGAACATATTTATTCCTTATTGGATGTTTGATGGTGGAATAATAGAGTACCAATGTAACAAGAAGGTTACAAAGCACTTTAGCTTTTGAAATCACTAATTTAATACTCTGGCTTATTATAAACTTTGATTCTAGGTTGGACTTTTTTAATTACTTTATATCACTAGGATGTTACTTTTCTTCTCTGCTCGTACAGAGAAGAAACCTAACGAAAAGAAGAGAGTACGAACGCGGGTACAGTTACATATTGATACATCTAATATATTGAGTCACGAAATCCCTCCGACTGTTTGAACTGTACCAAGACGTAGTAACAGCGAAAGCAAGTCCTAACCTCATCAAAAGCTTTAGCTTTTAAATTCCAATTGATGCGTTACCGCTTGTTCTTATTCGTGGCATCTGCAGAGGCGAGTGGAGAGAATGGAATTCCGTTAAAAAACGGCTCTGTCTGACCGTAGGGAGTTAGTAGTTTTTAGGAATGTAATGAACGCAAGGAGTGGACCCGATAGCCATCGGGCTTGAAGCCGTCACGAGCGGTTTTTCTGTTTCTCTTTTTTCCGAGAAAAAAAGAGAAAGGGAAGCAAAATAAAGTTTAACGTCAAAAGGAGTTCAAAAGAGATAAAAGGAGTAGATCCCGGATCAAGCCCAGGATGACAAAAGGAATAGATAGAGACGTTTTGGTCTCTAAAAAAGTATCACCCGAATTTACCAGTAATATACTCTTCAGTAAGACGCTCTTTAGGCGTTACAAAGAGCTCTTCTGTCTTACCTAACTCTATGAGTTCACCCAAGTACATAAAGCCCGTGTAATCGCTTACACGTGCTGCCTGCTGCATGTTGTGTGTCACGATAACAATAGAGACTTTCTCTTTAAGTTCTGTTACCAACTCCTCGATGCCCTGAGTCGAAATAGGATCAAGCGCCGATGTCGGCTCATCAAAGAGAAGGATCTCAGGTTCAACGGCAATAGCACGAGCGATACAGAGACGCTGCTGCTGACCACCTGAAAGACCGTTAGCATCATGTTTAAGACGATCTTGTACCTCTTTCCAGATCGCAGCATCTTTAAGTGCTTTTTCAACACGATCAGCCAACTCTGTCTTGTTTTTTATACCCTGCAGTTTAAGACCATAAGCAACATTGTCTTTAATGCTCATCGGAAAGGCAGTCGGCTTCTGGAAGATCATCCCGATCTTAATGCGAAGATCGATCAGGTCCTCTTTTTTGTCAAGGATGTTACGACCGTTATAGATGATCTCACCCTCATACTTGTTACCCGGGTAGAGATCATGCATGCGGTTGATAGAACGAAGGAGCGTAGACTTACCACAACCCGATGGACCGATCAGTGCCGTGATCGAATTTTTAGCGATTGGCATCGAGATCTCTTTAAGACTTGGCTCATCAGCACTTGAATACGTGAACTCCAGGTTCTTGATGTCGAGTGCTCTCTCTTCAGAGACGTTACAGATAGTTGCCATTATTTGCCTTTTTTCGTAAGTAGTATAAGTCTTCCAAGTATGTTTAGCGTCAAGATAAACATAGAGAGAATAAATGCAGCCGCCCAACCAAGGCGCTGCCAATCTTCATAAGGACTGCTTGCATAATTGTACATTGTAACCGATAGTGAAGCCAACGGCTCCATAAGATCAGTACTCATAAAGTTGTCATTAAACGAGGTGAAGAGCAGTGGTGCCGTCTCTCCGGCAACACGTGCGACACCAAGCAAGATACCCGTTAAGATACCGGCTTTGG
>JAUVKK010000262.1 GCA_030596305.1 Helicobacteraceae bacterium
AGCACGGCGTCCGCCATACTGCTCATCACCGGCGATAGGAAAGCCTATAGAGCGCAAGTGACAACGTATCTGGTGTGTACGACCCTCACGAATGACAACCTTTACCTTTGAGTACTTACCGACAACTTGTACCGGTGTAACGGTTGTATGGGCAGGTTTTCCCTTAGTGGAGATCTTTGAAAAGGCCCTGTTGTGACGTTTTTCAGTCAAGATCGGTTTATCGATCTCAATCTCATCAATAAACATCCCCTCTACCCAAGCGGTATACTCTTTATAGACCTTGTTACGCTTAAACTCGCTGATCGCCTTAAGACGGTACTCCTCATCTTTAACCAAGATGAGAACCCCGCTTGTCTCCCGGTCCAAACGGTGAAGTAGCTGTGCATCAGGGTATTTACGTTCAACTTCATCCGTGTTCAAAAAGGCAGGTTTATCAACCACTAACAGGTCATTGTCTTCATAGAGGATCTTAGCCGTGGCGATCTCATGAACATTAAACGATGTCTTTACAGGAAGCTCACCGCGAGCAACGGTCACCTTGCGGTTCGCGACATAAACAAGACCACGGTCGATCAGTCCTTTTGCCTGTGAGTTTGAGATAGATTGCTGTATAGCTAAAAGCTTATAGGCCTTCTCCATCTCTCCACTGCCTCTTTGCCCTTGTGATTCACCCTCGACCATAAACTCATCTGAGGCAGTGTCACTCTTTTTCTTGCCTCTTGGCGGACGTTTTGCCTCCGCTTGAGCAAAGGCTTTTGCTCTTACTTTCGCCTTGCCCTCTTCTTTTTTATTCTTTGTACGCTGATCAGATGCTCTTTTTTTCTTGCTGTAGTCCATAAATTAACCTTTTTGACTCTCTATAAAATTATTGGTTTAAATACCTAATTATACTCTCTAAATCGATCTTTTCATCGACATAGGATTTTTCCATCTTTTCCGCCTTCTGCAGCGCCTCTAAAAGATCACTCTTTTTTACCTCTTGAACATTATGCACATACTTAAAAAGCTCCTGCTGCATAAAGGCGTGTTGACCTGTAATGATCTTACAGCCAAAGTGTGCCGGTTCAAGCGGGTTGTGTCCGCCGACGTCCTCTTTGAAGGCACCGCCAATGATCGCGACATCACTGATAGCGTAGATGTTGTTAAGTTCACCCATCGCATCGACTAAGATGATGTCAGCCTCAAAGTTGTTACCTTCACTCCAGCGAGAGAGAGTAAGGTCATCATTTTTCATCTCATTTAGAAGAGCCCATACCTTCTCAAACCGTTCCGGGTGTCTTGGTACAACAATCAGTTTTGCATTGTGCATTTTAACGTACTCTAGATACGCCGCAACAATCAGCTCTTCTTCACCTTCATGGGTACTGGCTGCAACGATCACTTCGCTGTGCGGTTTTGTATACATCTTAGGTGCTGCTATCTTTTGGGCCAGTTTGATGTTTCCAACAACTTCAATGTTGCTTGCACCCAAGGCTTCAAAGCGCTCTTTATCAGCTTCACTCTGACAAAAGACCTTATCCACACGCCGAAACATCTGTGCATATAACCAACGCAGCTTCATATACTTTGGAAAACTGCGTTCAGTCATACGGGCATTTAGCAGAACGACCTTAGCGCCTTTTGCACGGGCTACCGCAAAAAGCAGATACCAAAACTCCGCTTCCAACACTACTAAGAGCTGATGCTTTTTGATCCAAAAGGGCAAAAAAGACTCAAAAGGAAGGTAACGTACTTCAGCCTTATACTTCAACGCTTCAGCATTACCGGTGTGTGTGATCGTTGAGATAGAGACATCTCTGCCCTCTAATTTATCCAACACTGGTTTCAAGGCTCTCGCTTCACCCAGAGAGCAGACATGAAACCAGATATCATCTTTTAAAAACCGTGGATTCTTTGTTAAGAAAAAACGCGCAGGAATAGACTCTCTGTATTTTGCTTTAAACGATAGTAGGAGTAAAAGGGGTAGCGCTGCAACATAAAGCAGTGCAGCTGTAAAAAAGTAAAGGAGCGTAAATGGTCTGATCATAACGACACTCCTAACAGCGAAGTGTGATTACGCTTCTGCTGCCTCTGTAGATGG
>JAUVKK010000115.1 GCA_030596305.1 Helicobacteraceae bacterium
AGACTTCACCTTTAACCGAACGTTCCATATCTGTTACCTCTTCGGGGCGCTCATCTACAAGCAGTACCATCAGTTCTGCTTCGGGGTGGTTAGCGGTAATACCGTGTGCGATCTCTTTCATAAGCTCTGTCTTACCTGAACGAGGTGATGCAACGATCAGACCACGCTGCCCTTTACCGATAGGTGAGAAAAGGTCCATCATACGACCGGTGAGGTTTTCAGGTTTGTACTCAAGCGTGAGCTGCTCTAGGGCATAAAGCGGTGTGAGGTTTTCAAAAAGTGGACGTTTTTTACTCTCTGCAGGTGGAAGGTAGTTGATCGCTTCGACTTTTAGAAGTGCGTAATAGCGCTCTTGATCTTTAGGAGGACGAACCTGACCTGTTACAACATCACCGTTACGCAGTGCGAACTTTTTGATCTGTGTGCTGGAGACATAAGCATCATTAAGAGAGTCACTGAACTGCTTTGTATCGATAGAACGCAAAAAGCCGTAACCGTCCTGCATTGTCTCTAAGATACCTGTAAAGAGGATGAAGCCTCCTTGAGATGTCTGAGCCTTCAAGATCTCAAACGTAAGGTCTTGGCGTTTAAGTTCATTAGGATGTTCAACATTGAGTTCAGTTGCGATCTTAATTAGATCATCAAGAGGTTTGGTACGGAGGTCCTCAATAGTGTGACCTTTAACTGGAACATGCGTTCGTGAAGATTTATTGTTTTTGTGCTGACGAGTGTCGCTCATGAATTACCTTGTGTGGGTTCGTGAAATTTTTCACAGAGTTGTGAAGAAATTGAAGAAGTATTTTAAGATGTGTTTAACGCATTTTATAACAACTAAAAGGCAGATGTCAAGTTTAGCTGCTTTTTTGGTGTTATTTGACAGTTTCTTACTGTGTAAATAGGCTACAAAGTCTAAGTTAGCTAAAATTAAGGGCATATCTATAGAGCATATTTACTATGCGTATGCAATGTGTTCAAACCTTAAAACAAAGATAATGATGATGACAAACAGTTTCAAATTTACAGCCCATGTTAACGATGAACTCTCGGATGCAGTAGCAAGAGAACGTAAGACGATCGGTTTTTACGATCTTTGTGATCAAGATATATCCCCATTCTTGGAGTTGGCATCGAGTGTCAAACAGAAGAATATTGTCATTATCGGTATAGGCGGAAGCGCTTTGGGCGCTTCCGCCGTTTACCGCTTTTTGGACCTTGTCCGATCATTTGAAAAAAAGCTGCATATTCTTGATACAACTGACCCATTGGTCCTGGACAGTAAGCTGAACAGTTTCGACATGGAGGATGCTTATTACGCGCTTATCAGTAAGTCGGGGGGAACGATCGAGACGATCGCTGTTGCCAAATACATCGACAGCGCTATTACTCTGAATAAAGAGAACTGTGTTGTTATTACCGACAGTGGTTCGATATTAGAGAAGTTTGCTGATTCACGAGGTATTCAACACTTTGCTATTCCTGCCAATGTCGGTGGACGTTTTTCAGTTTTGAGCAGTGCTGGTCTGGTCCCACTGGCATTAGTCGGTGTCAATATAGAACTTCTTTTGGAGGGGGCGAGAAAAGTGCGTGATGCCTTTTTCAACGAGCAGGGGTATTGCCACTCGTTGATGCAAAAAGCGACCTTCTACGCTCAACATGCCAACACCTATAACATCAACTGCCTCTTCTCATATTCTGAGGTCTTTAGAGAGTTTAATGCCTGGTACGTTCAGCTTTGGGGTGAGAGTCTTGGTAAAAAACAGCGCCACTCCGAACTGCATGTGGGTCTGACCCCAATCGGACTGATAGGCCCGACTGATCAGCACTCTTTTCTACAGCTCATTGTCGATGGAAAACGGGACAAATCGGTTACCGTTATCAAGATCAAAGAGTTTGAAAATGAGATGCGTGTCCCCGACAACTCTTTTGAACACCTGGAGTCTATGGACATCATCAATAGCTACAGCTTTGCAGAACTTATCAACATGCAGGCAGACTCAATGATGGAAGCCTTGGATTCACTTGATGATATTCCTCTTGATATTATTGAGATTGAGAGTGTCAATGCGTCCGAGATAGGCCAGCTTATTCTCTATTATGAACTTTTGACGGCACTCGTTGCCAATATGTTAGACATCGACGCTTATGACCAACCGGGTGTTGAGATGGGAAAAATCATTTTAAAAGATAAATTGCAAGGAAGATAGATGATCGATTATATTAAAAGTGAAGTAGCAGCCTCTGCTGAGACAAAACAGAAGATCTTACATGACGAGGTCTTTTTAGCAAAGATCGAAGCAGTTCTCAAAGCCTCAGTCTCTGTCTACAAAAACAATAAAAAAATATTGATCGCAGGTAACGGCGGTTCTGCTGCTGATGCCCAGCATTTTGCTGCCGAGTTGGTAGGACGATACGGTTTTGACCGTCCTTCACTCCCGGCATTGGCTTTGACAACAGACACCTCCAACTTAACGGCGATCGGGAATGACTACGGCTACGAGTATGTCTTCTCTCGTCAGCTGGAGGGCATGGGACAAGAGGGTGATCTTTTTATCGGTATCTCTACCTCGGGTAACTCTCAGAACATCCTTAATGCTTTTGCCTCTGCGAAAGCGAAAGGTATTACGACGGTTGCATTGACAGGCCGTGACGGTGGTAAGATGGCAGAAGTCGCTGATCATACATTGATAGTGCCTTCAAACGCTACACCCCGTATTCAAGAGTCACATCTTTTGATCGAACACATGATCTGTGATGCTATCGAAAAAGAGATCTTTGGTGATGGAGTAGGTGCATAGACAGTGAGTAGACCTGCACTTTTTTTGGATCGTGATGGGGTAGTTAACATTGAAAAAAACTATCTTCATAAAATTGAAGATTTTGAGTTTATAGACGATATTTTTGCACTCTGTAAAAAATATCAGACCTTAGGCTATCTGATCGTTGTTGTCACCAACCAATCCGGTATTGCCCGTGGCTATTACTCTGAAGAGGACTTTTCGCTTTTAACACGATGGATGATCGATGTCTTTGAGCGAGAAGGTATTGCTATTGCGGATGTCTATCATTGTCCACATCACCCCGATATCTCCGGAGAGTGCAGCTGCCGTAAACCAGAACCGGGTATGTTGTTAGAAGCCGCTGGAAAACATAATATCGATCTTGAAAACTCGCTTCTTGTCGGAGACAGTGAACGTGATATTACGGCGGCACATAGAGCTGGGCTAAAAGAGACCTACCTGTTTTCACCGGATGCCAAGAGCAGTGAAGCGACTAAAATTATCAGAGCATTAAAAGAGTTAGTATGAAGATCATGAACACAGGCGGTACCTTTAATAAACGCTACAACCCTATAACGGGTGAGTTGGAAGTCCCTTTTGACAATGTGGCTGTAGAGGAGATCGTAAAACATTTCTCATATGAAGTCGATATAGCAGGAATGTTATATAAAGATTCGTCAGAGATAGGCCCAGTTGACCGCGATCAGTTAACAGCTATTTTGTCTGCAGATGATGAAGATGTCTTTGTTGTTGTTCATGGCACTGACACTATGCATCTTACAGCAGAGCAGTTAGCAGAGTATCTTCCAGACAGAGTGATCGTCCTGGTTGGTTCGATGACACCTTTTTCTATTGACAAAAGTGAGGCAAGCCTGAACCTTGGAATGGCTCTTGGCTTTGCAGCGACACAACCGCCAAACGGTGTCTATATCTGTATGAGCGGTATTATCGCTCCGTATGAGCAGATCAAAAAGAACAGGGAAGCGGGAAGGTTCGAGATTGTCTAAAGTCGCGTGTACACACTGTCACCTTCAGTTTGATGAATCGGTGATGATCAAAGAGGAGACACTTTTTTTCTGCTGTAAGGGGTGTCAAGGTATCTACCATCTACTTAAAGACGAAGGCCTGGATACTTTTTATGACAAACTTGGTGATGAAAAACTTGCACCGCCGACAGAACAGTTTCAAGAGAGCGCCAATTTTGATTCACCTGCCTTTTATGAACGATATGTCTCTCTTGACAGTGAAGGTTTTAACGAGGTCTCCCTTGTTATAGAAGGTATTCACTGCTCAGCCTGTGTCTGGTTGAACGAGAAGGCGCTTCATAAGATGGAAGGTGTTGTTGAGGTCTTTATTAACCACACTAACAACAAAGCGCGAATCATCTGGGATGATGAGGTACTAAAACTCTCGAAGATCATCGATATGATCCGTGCTATCGGTTATGATGCTTTCCCTTATGATCCTGAGATACAAGAGGCCCGTGCCGAAAAAGAGCGTAAAGATTACTATCTTCGTATCGCAGTAGCGGCCTTTGCCATGATGAATATTATGACCATTGCGGTGGCGCAGTATGCCGGTTTCTTTACCGGTATGGACCAAAATATTAAAAATATCCTTAACGTTGCAGAGTGGATTCTCTCCACACCGGTACTTTTCTACAGCGGCTGGGTCTTTTTC
>JAUVKK010000098.1 GCA_030596305.1 Helicobacteraceae bacterium
AACTGGGATGATGCACTCAATGACTATCAACAGATGTTAGGCCAGTGTACATCGTGCCATCTTAGAATCCGTTCTTGGTAGACACCTATGTTGTGGGCTCTGCTCACAGCAACATTTCATAGTCGACAAAATGCCATCTCTCTTCTTTAAGCGGGTGTGATACCTACTTCTCTATTTCTTCGTATTAATTATAAACCTCTTTCTTGACCTTGATTATTTTTTAGTTATATATCTTTTGATAAAATCAATCTTATTGAGACCTCTGAACAAACCTGATATTCTCATAGGGTTTTGCAGAGGTCTCAATTTACATTAGGAGATATTATGTTAGTAGATAAAGAGCGTTGGAATCATAGGCACATCGATAAACCGATCTCTAAAGATGTTTCAAAGATCGTAGAGAACTTTTCATCTTATGCAACGGTTGGCAAAGCACTGGATATTGCTGCCGGAGTAGGGCGTAACACGCACTTTTTAGCAGATAAAGGTTTTGTAGTCGATGCAGTAGATTACTCCGATGTCGCTCTGTCGCAGATCAAAGATATTGCTACCATCAATAAGATTGAGGCGGATCTCGATACCTACCTGTTTGAAGTTAATTATTATGATCTTATTGTCAACTGCAACTACCTGGATCGTCGCCATTTTCCGCTTATAAAAGAGGCCTTGAAAGAGGGTGGTGTTCTGATCTTTGAGACCTTTATTATCACAACAGGTGAGGGATATCATCAACCGTCAAATCTTGACTTTGTATTACGGACAAACGAGCTGTTGCATGCCTTTATTGGGCTAGATATTGTTTATTACGAAGAGAGGGATGATGTAAACAATAGTGGCGAAAAAGTCAGGATAGCCTCGCTGGTAGCGAAAAAGAAGAATGTCTGTCGGTAAAAAGATTCAACCATTGTTGACAAAAAGTCCACTTTGTTCTTCTCGTCATCCCGTACTTGATGCGGGATCCACTGCGTCAAAGATGCAGATAATAGCTTTGCTGTTATAAAAGATGGAGTCCGTAATGACCGTAATAGTTGTTGTTTACTTCTTAGGAAGAAGCTTCTCCATCAAAGCAATATGGTAATTTTCCTGATAGTTGATAAAGTCAAAGAACTGTGACAACTCAGTGTCGTTCACAGCGTCAGCCAGAGCTTTACACTGCTCTTTTGCATTCTCCTCTTCTTTGATCCCATCGATGATAAACTTCTCTATATCTGTAATTTTATATGTCAGTTCATGAAGCTCACGAGGCAGGGCCAAGATACCCATCTTTGCCATCATATTTCCAAACGACTTAAGGTGGAAGTGTGACTCATCTATGAGGTCTTGGAAGACGTTGAAATGGAGCAGATTGTCAGTCCGTGCCTGCATGTAGGCATAGACTAAGATCAGTTCATACTCTTTATATGACTCTTCAAACAGAAAGATGGTCAGAGAGTCAGTCTGTAGAGCATCAAGGTTCTTGTTTGGCAGTGTGCGGTGCATGTTGAAGGCGGTGATCTTCTCATTATTGGTACTGTTGGAGAGAAGTGCAGACAGGTACTCTACAAGATAAATCTCATCGGTTGTTATACGCGCTGTCAACGTTGACTCTTCGTAGTGACTCTGGGCAGCCCTTATCTCTTCTATGAGGTATTTAAAGATGTCAAAGTTACACTCGCGTTTCAACAGCATCTTAGATCGGTCGTAGTTGTAGTCATCACCAGCTTCGAGTATATCGCCTCCAAGCCACTTCATATGGCGAAAGGCGATCATAGAGAAGTCATACAGTTTGTCTTTGATCTCACTGTTCTCAATGGCAAATGATGCATACAGTATGTCGAGCCACAGCTCGTGCTTGATTTGGTAGAGTTTATTCATTGTTTTCTCCTTCTGGTATAACACAGCTCTCTTCACTTTTAATGACGTGCATCTCCTCTTTTTCACCTTGCGCAAGGTTAGAGACGTTGATCAGTGACGCGACAAAGGCGTTAAAGACCATGTCGGCGCAGATCTTCTGCTGAGGGGAGAGCACACCCAACTTCGCTTCGATCTTGGCGATAGCACCTTTAGCGTACTCAACACTTTCACCCTTTACCATCTCAGTGAACATCGAACCTATAACAACAGTGTCTTGACAGCCGTTGGTCGCGTAATTAATATCTTCAATGCCATCTTTTGCAAGTTTGACAGTAAAGATAACAAACTCATTGGTCTTCTCATCCATAGCAACACCAGTACCATCTGGGTTCTCAAGCTTGCCGTAGTTTTGCGGATACATGATATGTTTTATAACTTCAGGGTTCATACCTTCTGGGAGTTCTATATCGTCCATTATCTACCTTTTGATAGTCTAAAGGGCACCTCTAAAAACTCTAGTTAGCCTCAGCGTTACAGAGAAGTACACAATCAAGGCGACCGTTTGAAGCCCTAGCCATAGCTAAGGCAAGAAAGGACAACGCGGAGTGTGTGTTTCTCTGTAACGCTCAAATGGGAGGGAAAAAGAGAGCGATCTTGCAAAGAATTTTTCATCGTCTTAGCTTTAGCTATGACTCATAAAAAGTTCTTCATAATCTCATCTCTCTTATTCCCTCTGAGGCTAACTAGAGTTTTTAGAGGTGCCCTTTATTTATGTTTATTATTTTACTCTGAAATAATCACAAACTTTTGACATAGATTAATAAATCCCTGAAATAGGTGTGATATTAATTAATATGTTAGTCTATTAGTATCTAATTGGCTATAATCTCACAACTATAAAAAGTGAGAAACTATGAGCAGACGCAGACCCAATAAAAATCAGAATAAGAACACGCCTGCTTTCAGTGAAAAGGACTTCTTAGTCACCACAAGAGCAGAGATGGATCGTCGCGGCTGGAAGCAGCTTGATGTTGTTTTGATCTCAGGTGATGCATATATTGATTCGCCTTTTATCGGTACCTCTGTTGTTGGTCGTATGCTGGAGAAGATGGGTTATAAAGTAGGTATAGTCGGTCAACCTGACATTGAGAGTGCTGATGATATCGGCCGTCTGGGAGAACCGCGTCTTTTCTGGGGAGTCAGCGGCGGAAGCATCGACTCAATGGTCTCAAACTATACAGCCACTAAGAAGTTTCGTAACTCTGATGACTATACTCCGGGTGGTATAAATGACAAACGCCCTGATCGGGCAGTCCTTGTCTACTCAAACCTTATTCGCCGTTTCTACAAAAATACCGTTCCCATCGTACTTGGTGGTATTGAAGCGAGTCTACGTCGTGTTACACACTATGACTACTGGTCTAACAAACTTCGTAAACCGATTCTTTTTGATTCAAAAGCTGATATTCTGGTCTATGGCATGGGTGAGATTGCACTTCAGGAACTGGTTACGGCACTGGATAAGGGTGAAGACTATCGTAGTATTCGTGGTATCAGCTATATTGCCAAAGAGCCTGTAGAAGAGTTTATTCAAGTTGCATCACATGCAGAGTGCCTTGCAGACAAGAATCTGTTTATGGACCTGTTTGACAGCTTCTATGACAACAATGATCCTATAGCAGCAAAAGGACTCTGTCAGAAGGTTGACACTCGCTACAGCATCCAAAATCCGCCATGTGACTACTTGGATGAGAGTGAGATGGATGGTGTCTCTGCGTTACCATTTACGAGAGAGCTGCATCCATATCATCAGCCGCAAGGCAAGGTCAAGTGTCTGGAGACCATTAAATTCTCCATTATGACGCATCAAGGGTGCTGGGGTGAGTGTAATTTCTGTGCGATCGGCGTGCACCAAGGCCGTACTATCCGTACCCGTTCTGAAAAGTCTATTGTTAAAGAGGCGACAGAGTTTACGACCTATAAAGATTTTAAAGGGATCATCTCAGACCTTGGCGGTCCAACGGCCAACATGTACGGTTACGAGTGTGACAAAAAACTTAAACTTGGTACGTGTGACCACCAGCGCTGTGTTGATTCAAAGCATTTGTGTTCGACTATGCGTGTTGACCACAGTCGCATGCTGGGTATGATGAAACAGGTCAGAGAAGTTCCTGGCGTCAGAAAGGCCTTTGTTGCTTCGGGCGTGCGTTATGATCTGATCACGGAAGACAAAAAACATGGCTACTCTTACCTCAAAGATATGGTCAAGTACCATATTTCCGGTCAGATGAAGGTAGCACCTGAACACACCGAACAGCACGTGCTGGACTTGATGGGCAAGCCCGGTAAACAGACACTTGTCGACTTTAAAAAACTCTACGACAGACTTAACAGAGAAGAGGGTAAAAACCAGTTTTTGACTTATTATCTCATCGCTGCGCATCCGGGTTGTGAAGAGAAAGATATGCATGAACTTAAGCGTTTCACCAGTGAAGAGTTAAAAATGAATCCTGAACAGGCACAGGTCTTTATCCCGACACCGGGGACCTATTCAGCAGTCATGTACTATACCGAACTTGATCCTGTAACCCGTAAAAAGATCTTTGTAGAAAAAGATACACGACGTAAAGAGAAGCAAAAAGAGATTGTGGTCAAAAAACAGGTCTTTAAAAGAGATTTTGCCAGCTGATATCATCAAAATAGAGTGATTTAGTAGGAATCTCTTCTTTAGCTTTATTCTTCTACACTATAGACACCAAATAAAACAAGGTGTCACATAATGATAAAACCTCTCTTTAAAATACTATTTATATTCTTGTTTACACTAGTATTAGATGCTAAAAGTCTGCTCTACAAAGTCAGTTCTTCCTCCAGTACCGTATATATATTGGGTTCTATACACCTTGCTAAACCTGATATGTATCCATTAGACACTGTAATAGAGAAAGCATATAAAAAAAGTGATATCTTGGTAGTCGAACTTGATGCTGAGAGTCAAGAGTCTTTGGTTGCGATGCAAACGGCGATGGCACAGCTGGGTATGTATCCAAA
>JAUVKK010000032.1 GCA_030596305.1 Helicobacteraceae bacterium
AATTTCTACTCCTACATTTGGAGCAAGTAATTATGAGTTAAATGTAACAGATGGTAATATTTCTGATGCTCCACGTTGGGGTTGGAGAAAAACAAACTAATTTTATTTTATATAAAATTAGTCTAGGTGAGTTTGTACTCACCTAGTTAAATTTTTTAAATAGATGTAACTGTTTACTACTGACGTCTTCTTTCTCCCGAAACTTCTAAAATTTTTCTCTCTATCACTTCTGAAATTATAATCATCATGTTGTATGTTGTCATTACTTTTATGGAACTAATCTTGATATATATTACACTTCGCCAATTCAAGTACAGAGTGCAACAACAGTCATGCTGCAGAATAAGTATCTGAGATTGTAGCAAAGAAAACTTCCGCAGGTGTCTTATATCCCAGTATTTTTCTAGGTCTACTATTTAACCTGTTCTGCACATCAACGACCTGACTGTCTGTGATGTATTGGAACTCCGTCTTTTTAGGGAAGTATTCTCGTATCAGACCATTAGTATGCTCATTCAATCCACGTTCACAAGAGCGGTATGGATGTGCAAAGTAGAAGTCTGTTTCTAACGCTTTGGATATTGCTTTATGGTAAGCGAACTCTTTACCATTGTCACTGGTGATAGTAAGTGTATGTTGTTTGATAGGCTTCATCAGTTCAAGGGTAGCCTTAGTCACTTCGTGGGCATGTTTACTTGGTACTTTCTTCATCAATGTGAACTTCGAATGTCTATCGACAATAGTGACGATACCCTGATGATGGTTCTTTCCGATAACTGTATCGATCTCCCAATCACCGACTCTTGACTTCTCTTCGACTATCATTGGTCTTTCATCGATAGAGACTCTATCTTTGATATGTCCACGTCTACGATGTGAAGCACTGCGTTTCGTGTATTTCTTGTTCTTGTGTCTAAGATACAGATAGAGTTTACCACCACTTCTTTGGTTCTGGTAAATATATTGGTATATCGTCTCATGACTAACAGCCCTAAGCCCATCAACTATCATCCGTCCACTAATCTGCTCTGGACTCCAGCCCTCTTGGATATGCTTCTTGATATAACTGACATGTTTTTTAGTCAATCGCCTGTTCTTAGATTTGTACTGATATCGCAACCTAGTGCTTATTGAAGCACTTATTGCATTGTATTCGCCACTATCAAGTGCATTACGCTCTAGCTCTCTACAAATCGTAGATCGATGCACCCCTATATTGTTAGCAATTGTTTGTTGACTCAGGCCCTCTTTGATTAAAGCCTCTATCTGATATCGTTGTGCCATGGTTAGTTGTTTATACATAAGTGTCCTTATCTTGCCGGATTATCCACTTTTCTTAGATTATATTTGTTGCACTTTAAACTTGAATTGGCGATACAATAGCAAGATAGGGAATAGAAAGTATGTTTGTAAGGATGTAAAGGGTTTGATATTAAAAAAGGATGGTGCGCACGAGAAGATTTGAACTTCCACACCCGAAGGCACTACCCCCTCAAGGTAGCGTGTCTACCGTTCCACCACGTGCGCATATGTAGAAAATTTGTACTGAGTTTAGAAAAAGTTATTGAGGGCTTTTAACAAACTAAGAGGTGAAAAGTTCACCTCTTAAAAAGGGTATTGATTATGCTAGGTACGGGTTAGCGTAAAGAGCGATAAGAGCAATTACAAGTGTATAGATAACTTGTGCTTCGATCATTGCAAGAGCGATGAACATTGTAGTCATTAGTTTTCCACCAAGACCTGGGTTACGTGCAGTACCAGCGATAGTTGCAGCAGCAGTATGACCCATACCGATAGCTCCACCAAGTGCAGCAAGACCAAGACCAACACCAGCAGCGATCATTGAGTACGCCTTAAGTGTTTGGTTAGCAACGTCTGCGTCAGCAGCGAATGCAGTAGCAGCAAGTGCTAGCATCATTAATACAATTTTTTTCATTATGTTTCTCCGTATAAAAATCAAAGTCCGTTCGGCTAGCGTAACCTATCTAAATCGATAAGCCAGAGCCACATAAATGCGAGCCCTGTCCCTACTTAACACTTTGTATGCGGAATTATAGTCAGAAGGTTATAAATATTTGTTTAAAAACACCATATTTTGAGTCTTGAAAATAGTAATCACACCTAAATCTTTCAAAGACTTAGATTTGGTGCAGATTGTGCAAAATGTTTGTCCGATAGCGTACATTGGTACGATATCTCAAATTAAACATACTAAATGTATGTTTAGTGAAGAGTAAAGTTAGATTGATAGAATAAGATGCGCCGAAGCTATGCTTTCGAACGACCTAAGGAGATTTTGTTGCCTTTAAACTCTAGTATCTCTACCTTGATATCATCATCGATACTGATCACATCCGCCACATTTTTAATGTGCTCATCAGAGATCTTAGAAATATGAAGTAGACCATCTACTGCACCCGGCAGTTCGATAAAGGCGCCAAAATCAACGATACGTTTTACCTTACCGTCAATGATGTCGCCAACATGATACTCAACCTTTGGTTCTCTCTCTTTAGTAGCAATATCTTCGATATGTTGACGGGCAGCTTTAATACCCTCACGATTGGTACCAGAGACTTTGACCTTGCCGCCTTTACGGTCGATGTCGATGGCCACTTCAAACTTCTCGATGATCTCACGAATCGTCTTACCCGCTTGACCGATGATCTCACCTACGCGAGAAGGATCAATGTGAAAAACATCATTACTTGGAAGGTCAGCACTGAGTCTGATCTCTTTTTCTGCTTCCAACATAATATCGATGATGTGTCCGCGACCTTCTCTAGCCTGGTAAAGTGCCTCTTTCAAGACTTCAAGACGAATACCTCCAAGCTTGATGTCCATCTGCAATGCAGAGATCCCCTCTTTTGAGCCGGTAACTTTAAAATCCATATCGCCATCATGATCCTCCAGTCCCGTAATATCAGAGAGAATAGCGTAGTTATCACCTTCAGAGACCATGCCCATCGCTATACCGGCAACCGTATCTGTCAATGCAATATCTCCGGCACGCATCGCCATGTAGCCACCGCAAACAGTCGCCATCGATGATGAACCGTTAGACTCCAATATCTCAGAGACAAGACGGATGGTATGTCCCGGTGATTCCAAGGTACACTCTAATGCGCGTTTAGCCAGGTTGCCATGTCCCAACTCTCTTCGTTTAGGCGCACCCATAGGAGAGGCTTCACCAACGGAGAAGCCAGGGAAGTTATAGTGCACCATAAAACGTTCATTCTGCTGAGCAGGGTCAGTAAGTGTCTCAAACATCTGTGCATCTTTGTCTCCCCCAAGCGTCATAACGACCAAAGCCTGTGTCTGCCCACGTGTAAAGAGGCACGATGCGTGTGCCGAAGGTAAGACATTGGTCTTAATATCAATAGGACGGACCTCAGTAAGAGCACGTCCATCTGCACGAACACCCTCTTCCAAAATAGCTTGACGGACCATTGCCGTTTTCACATGGACAAGTGCCATCTTGACATGTTCTTTGTCCCACTCACTATGTGTTTCCAAAATCTCATTTCTTATCAGACGCAGCGCATTGGAACGCTCACTTTTTGCCATATGACTGATCGCATCTTTAATCTTTTCACTGTATTTTTCAATAATAGCAGCTTCTATACTCTCTGTGCCATCAACACTGTGCAACTGCATAGGCATCGGTTCTTTTACAAAGGGACTAAAAGCACTCTCATACGCTTCATTGGCATTTAAAAGTGAGCTCTGTGCTTGCGCAAGGATCTCAATAAACTCCTCTTCACTTACGATGTTTGAGTTATAGGTCTCAATCGTGTCAACACCCATCGCCGGATCGATCATCGGATCGATCATCGCTGTTGAGAGCAGCTCTGTCTCGACCGAGCCTTGGGCCTTCATCTCTATCATTAATAGATCATCTTTGCTTCCGGCTACATAGAGGTCTAACGTGCTTTCAGAGAGTTGGGACATACTCGGATTGATGATCAGTTCACCTTCGACCTTGGCAACACGGCAGGCTGTTACAGAACTCTGAATGTCAATGTCTGAGATGTAGAGTGCCGCTGAAGCAGCATTGAGTGCAAGTGACTGCAAATCAGACTCTTCATCAGCACTCAAGACCATGATCGTGATCTGGATCGGGTTGGTAAAACCTTTAGGAAAGAGAGGACGAAGCGAGCGGTCGATAATACGTGATGTCAAGGCCTCAAAATCACTCGGTTTTGTCTCACGTTTGATATAACCACCGGGGAACTTTCCGGCAGCATACGCTTTTTCAACATACTGGACGGTGAGCGGTAAAAACTCACCGCCGGCAAATTCATTTTCATCGATGACAACCGTTGCCAGCATCACTGTTTTTCCACTTTTGAGCCAAATAGAACCATTTGCCTGTTTTGCTACCGTGCCTAATGCATACTCTTCATTTTTATTGTTTAAATCAATTAACACATTGTAGTCCATCTTATTCTCCTAAGTACTGCTCTATCTGCTCATCATTAACCGTGGCAAACTCTTCATAATAACTGTTTGTCTCAACATAATCATCCAAGGCTGACACTAAAAAGATCTCATCAGCCAACGGTTCCAACGCATCGAGCAGATCATTTGGAAGTACGGGTACAGCGACATAAACCGCTTTTGGATTCATCGCTAACACCGTCTTGATCGCTCCCATTAATTTTAGACCACTTTCAGCCCCTTCGTCCACCAACATGATCGTCTCCCCCTGCATGTCTGCAAAATGTTCACCTTTACGGTATTTGTAGATAGAGCTGAGTATTTTCTCTTCATGTTTACGAGAGGCTTCACCGTAGATATAGTCATGTGTTATTTCAAAGGCTTCAACAAGCCTATCGTTAATCACGATCTCTTCATGTTCGCTGACACGTGCCAGCTCGCATTCACTGTTTTTTGGTGCATAAATACCGGCTGAAAAGAGAAAATCTTTTTCCAGTTTTAGACGTTTATTGAGGTAGTGGATCAGTTCAAGGCCGCCGGATGAGACAGCGACAAGATGCCACTTTTCGTGTTTCATCTGATCAAGAGGCAACTGCTCTTTGAGCTTTTCAGCAGCATCGCTGCGACTTTTAAACATATATTTTCTGCCCTTCACCTTCTCTCCTTATCGACTTTTGAGTGTATCTGTAGTTCTATAGTTTACTTCAGAACCGCCTAAAGGTTTCATAATAATCGTAAAATAGACATATTTGTCAAACACACTGCTTGTAATTCCTCCGTTTAAGAGAACAGGACGGTTGTTCTCAACATAACGCAGACCAAAGTCCCAGCACCGTTTTGAGTATAAAAACCCTATCTCTGAATACTTTTTGATGCTGTTTTCTACATCAAATGCATATTTTACAAAGTACTTGTAATGGCTGTCGTACCGATAAGAGGCGTCTGCATTAATGTAGTTTGTATATGGCTCGATTTTGTCTCTATAAGCCTTATCTTCATATAAATATGAAAAACCAATATCATAGCTGCTATCTTGATAACGCAGCGTGTTCAATGTCTTTGCCCATTCATTGCGTTGAAAACTGTAAAAAGTGTTATCATAAAATGAGATACGATCCGTGATGTTCCAGCGAAACTCATTTTCAAATTCACCCAGACCGGTCTCCTGATCAGCAGTCCCCTGAACAATAATAGGTTGAGAAAGCCTATGGTAGATCATCTCTTTTCCACTGCTGTCGATCAGGTATTGTGTAAACTGCAAATCAATGTTGTCTGCAACACTGTTCAAAGTGTAGAACTCACACTCTAAGTCAGTTGAACCGCCGGTTGAACAGTTCTGTTCCACATTTTCATAATAGCCTGTCTTTTTATCACTGCCAAATTTAGTGTAGGTTGCTGAAAGTCCCATCATATGCGAATTCTCTTCATACCCTTTTGTCAAATAGGTACCCACATCCACAACATGGGACAGACTTCCATAAAATCCCTGTTCATAAATGTCATCTATTACATTCACATCGGCACTGTTTCTAAAATCGATCACTCTTCCGTTAAGTTGTGCCTTGTATGCTACATTGACATATTCATCAAAAAGAGATGCCTGCAGTGAGACGGGAAGATTGATATCTAACTCCCCGCCCTCTTTACCTTCTGTGCGGACATAGTTGTTGGCCTGCATGTTAAGTGTATAGTAGAGGTGCTGTTCTAAAAAGGCGTCAAGGTAGTGGTGATATTGAACAATCGGCAGTTTTTGTATAGTCGCTTTACGTTTGCTTGGATCTTGAGGATTAAGATCAAGGTAATATTTCAAATATGTACCGTAATAGTTATCTTCTTCACTGTAAAAAAGGTTGACACGGGAGTAGACCTGATTGGAGGTGACATTGTTGATAGTATCATTGCTTGAAAGGTTGAGATAATCAACATCGTTCATCCATTGGACATCACTGTAAAGACCTGACTGTCCTTCGAGGTCGAGTCCAAGCCAGTTCTGTAAAACGCGGCTGTTCTCATACTCAAAGCTAAACCCGTAATGTTCATCGTTTTGAAGATTATTCTCTTTAAAATAGCTCTCTCTTTCACCAAAATAGCCTAAGGTAAGACTCCCTTTAGAGTCTTTAGAATCAACAAAACGCAAGGTTCCGTAAAGGCCTTGTCCACGTAAACTACGAACCTGTGGACGAAGCTCTATATCAACCTGATCTCCTACAACAATATAAAGGGGCTGCTCGTAATAAAAACCTTCAGAACCGGAGATACCAAACGATGGCATCAACAGTCCACTACGTCGCCTCTTATCCATAGAGTACCCAAAATACGGAAGATAAAAGATCGGTACCCCACCTATATGGAAGCGGGTATTATAGAGGTTCATCCATTTTGTATCATCATTATAATCAGAGCTGCTAAAATAGATCTCCCACATAGGGTCATCCGGATTGCAGCCCGAAACGACACCACTCTCAATATCAAATTCACTTTTGCATGAACTCATTTTTTGTGCAGAGAGCCACAACTTGGACTCTTTTTCCAGCATAAAGAAAGGGGCGATTTCACGCTCTTTTTTTTGCATGTTAAACCTAACATGTTCACCAATAAGCTGATATTCACTTCCCTTAAGCGTTACTACATTGCCAAAGAGTTCCAGTTCAGTACTGTTTTTGTCATAAATGGCTCTGTCAGCGGTAATATAAGCATCTTGATAGATAACCAGCACATCGCCAGTTGCAATGACCTTGGTGCCGTTTTGCTCTAAATTTTTAGCATAGAACTCAGCCTGGTCAGCCGCATTAAGCGTTGAAAAGAGAAGAAAGAGTATAAAAAAATATCTAGACATTGACTACCAAAGTCCGAGCGGTTTTGTCATGCCAACCCTGTCTGTTTTTAGAATAAAAAGCCCAGATAAAGCCCAGGTAAAAGATCATCTCGCTGATAATACGAAAGACACCGCGGTTGAGTGCACTGCCAAAGATCGGCTTCTCCATCGTCTCAGCATCTACGACCTGTATCTTCATAAAGATCTTGCCCAAGGTTGCACTGTATTGGTAGACAAAAAATGTTTGGTAAACTATTTTGATAAGAAGGTATTCAAATGTAAAGCTGTTGATCAAGGCAACAATAGCATCAGGGTCACTTATTGACATAACCTGTTCATAGATGATGATCAAAAAGAGGAATGAGAGGATCAATTCATCAATAAAAAAGGCAAAAGCACGTTTTTGCATGCTGGCTAATTCCAAACCAGCACTGCCAAGACGGTGTTCTACCTCATCATTCACTGTGCAGGCCTAAAGCGCTTGGTACGCGATATCTGTACGAAGTTTTTTACCGGCAAAATGAACTTGTCCGCAAAGTGCATAGGCGCGGTCACGTGCTTCTTGAATGGTCTCACCCAAACCGACACAGACAAGAACCCGTCCGCCATCTGCGTATAACTTGCCTTCATCGTCAGAGCTGACACCCGCATAAGAGATATGGGTGTTGGCAATAATATCCTCGTGGACGATCTCGTCTACAACGATCTCAGCCGGAGGGGTTGAGCT
>JAUVKK010000207.1 GCA_030596305.1 Helicobacteraceae bacterium
GCTGGTATCGAACTTGAGATCGGTCAGACGCTTTATGGTCAAGGTGAAGATGGCGGAACAGTACAGGTTACAGTTAAAGAGATCGCTGACGAAGAAGTTACTGTTGACTTTAACCACCCACTTGCGGGTAAGACACTAATGTTCACTGTTGCGATCAACAATGTACGTGAAGCGACTGCTGACGAGATCCTTTCTGGTGTTCCAGCTGAGAACGCTCATACTGAAGGTGAGTCATGTGGTACAGGCTGTGGTTGTAGCTAATTTTTTAGGGACGTCGCGTGCTTCGACTGAAGCATTTAAAACTGCCAACTTATTAAAAACACTCACGGTAAATGCACTCATTTACGGTGAAAATGGAACGGGAAAGTTAACGCTTGCTCGTTACATCCTTCCTAATGCCCCTATACTAAACACCCAGAACTTCGATGAACTTTTAGAAGCGATCAACAGTAACAGTGAGATCATAATCACACATGTCGAAGATGCACCCAACCTTAAACGTCTTATCGATACGATTGTCACGTCTAAAACGCGTGTTGTTGTGACAAGCAGTGACAGCGTGCAAAGTGAGGTTTTACAAGAAGCCTTCAGTGTTCGAATCCATCTTCCGCCGCTTAGTGAGCGCTTGGAAGACGTTGGGGCACTGCTGGAGCTTTTTATGCAAGAGGCAAACATTATCTTTGGTGATGAAAAACCTTTTGTAATGCCAACGTATGCATTTGATCTTAGCAGAAATGCAATTTCACTTCGCAAACAGCTCTTTTTACACTACCAGTTCAGCAATATCGGCGAGAGTGATCTTATGGCGATAATGGAACAGTACCTCAGTGACAAACTAGGTTCAAAAAATGATTACCGCAACTATCTGCATCTCTATGAGGTACCGCTGATACGAGTGGGTTTAAAGCAGTTTAAATCACAGCTTCAACTCTCCGATAAGTTGGGGTTAAATAGAAATACACTTCGTAAGAAAATAGCAGAAAACAGCCAATATGGCTTAGAATAACAAAATAAAAAAGGATAATGAATATGAGTAAAAGAATAGCAATGATCTTCCCAGGTCAGGGAAGTCAGACTATCGGTATGGGTAAGTCGTTTTACGAGAACTCTGATTTGGCAAAAGAGATGTTTGACAAAGCAGGTGTACGTATCGGTGTTGATTTCAAAGCACTTCTTTTTGAAGAAAATGAGCAGATCAATCAAACAGCGTACACTCAGCCGGCTATTTTACTTGTAAGCATTATCGCTTATAAACTTTTCCAGCAAAAACATGATGTTAAACCTGCACTTCTTTTAGGGCACTCTCTTGGTGAGATCTCTGCACTTTGTGCTGCCGGTGCTATCGATTACCTTGACGCTGTTGAGTTGGTACACAAGCGTGGTACGCTTATGCAAGCGGCTTGTGACGGTATTGAAGCGGGTATGATGGCGATCGTCGGTCTTGATGATGCATCAATTGAACAGGTATGTTTAGATGCTCGTAATAAAGAGAACAAAAGCATCTGGCCGGCGAACTACAACCAGGATGGCCAGCTGGTCATTGCCGGTATTAAGCCGGATCTTGCAAGTATGGAAGGCGCCTTTAAAGAGGCCGGTGCAAAACGTGCGTTACTTCTTAACATGTCAGTTGCAAGCCACTGTCCGCTTCTGGCACCTGCACAAGCGCCGTTGAAAGCAGAACTTGAGCGTATGATGAACAATCCATTTGTAGCACCGGTTATCTCTAATGTAACTGCACAGCCTTATGAGACAAAACAGCAGGCGCTTGAGCTGGTAGCAGAGCAACTTGTCAAGCCTGTTCTTTATAAGCAGTCGATTCTTGCCAGTAAAGATGATGTTGATATGGCGATAGAATTTGGTAACGGTGCTCTTCTTAAAGGGATGAACCGTCGTATCAACAAAGAGATGCCGACAATGAATGTTAACGATATGGACTCACTGCAGAAGGTTATCGAAGAGCTTTCATGAGTCGATTTACTAAGGGCTTGACCCTTGTTCAAAATTCGCCTAGGCTTAACAGAAGTAACTTAGAGGATGCGCTTACTCTTATTGCGAGTGCCTCTGCCAACTCTGACCTTATCATTTTTCCTGAACTCTCACTCAATGGCTATATGTTACAAGACAAACTGCATGAAGATGCCTGGACGCTTGATGAACTGACTGTTTTGAAAGAGGCAAGTCTGGAGATCGATATTGTTATTGGTGCTGCACTTAAAGAGACAAATGGCTTTTATAATGCTGCTATCTACCTCTCAGAGGGTGAGATCAGACATATTCACCATAAGGTACATCTTCCAAATTACGGTATGTTTGAAGAAGCACGTTACTTCAGACCGGGCAATCAGATCAAAAGCTTTGAGACGAAGTATGGACGGGCAGCAATGCTGGTCTGTGAAGATCTTTGGGAAGTCAACCTGCTGGAAGATCTTGAAGATGAACTCCCAGAGCGAACAGTTCCACTAGATCTGGAGCTTGAACTTCCGGATTTCACAGCACTCGATCGGCTGCTGTTACTGGATGACCTGCTCTTAGTAGCTTTTGGTGCACTGGATCTACTTGATCCGCTACTTCGATTAACAGCAGAACGCGACGAAGTTGAGGACCGAGAAGTAGTGGCCTTAGGTCGACTTTGCTGATTACTTGATTTTGCCACCTGTTTTGAGCTGCTCTTTGAAGAGGAGCGGCTCGCTACTTGTGAGCTTCTGCCTTTAGTGCTTTTTGCTTCCCGTGATGATCTGGAGCTTTGTGGATAGGCAGTTAATCCGGCTGCCAGAATAAGGATGAGAAAGATC
>JAUVKK010000244.1 GCA_030596305.1 Helicobacteraceae bacterium
AGGATCTCATCGATCTTAGGTCCATCAGAACGAAGTAAGGCTTCTGAGTTTCCTGCACAATCTTGCAGCTCCAGCCAGATTACCGGAGCTCTGTTCATCAGTTCAGCCGCTTCAGCGACAAGAGGAGCAAACATAGGCGGCAGCATCAACATCGCTGTTGTTGCACTGACCCATTTCATGAAGTCACGACGATCAGTTCCATAATTTTGCAAGGTCTCGTTAAAATCTATCTGATTAGCAGGTTTATGTGAGCGAAGTTCATCAAGTCGCGCTTCACACCTGTCGAAAAGATCACTGTAATAACTTTCCCCTCTATTGGTCTCTACACGAGCACTTTTTGAGGTGAAGAGTCTCTTCACACCATCAATTCTATCCGCCATAATAAACTCCTTCTTAAAGATGAATATTAGTCAGCTTAACTAGATAAAACTTAATAAAATATGAAACACTTGTTTTTTACTTAAACTAAACATTTCTTATTTAATTTTAGAACCAAAAAAATGTTAGAACTCTTCATAGTCAAGTTCAATGGTATATTCCGGAAAAAGTGTTATCAGTGCATTCTCGATCTTCTCACGATATCGTGCAGATTCCAATCGACTCGGCGACAAAAAAACAAATGCGATATCTGCCTCTTTGGCATACTCCCCACTGATATCCATCACAGAGACGTTAAAATTTTTCAACTTCTCTTTAAACTTGTTTAGCACACTGCGGCGCCCTTTTAGTGAACTGACATCATACAGATCAAGGTGAATGATACAGTTACAGATGATCATCTCAAAATCTCTTTACCAGAGAGTACCTTGCCCCATCAGGGTGCAGTTCACTCTCTATCAACTCTAAAGAACTGCCTAACAAACCTATCTTCTTCTTTTTATATAGATCCAGTTGCTCATGAAACGCATCTTTATCAACAACTGTTTTAACCCGCATCAACGTTACATGAGGAACAAACACATTTTTTGTCGGTAGATCAAAAAGAGTATTAAGCGTTTCATAGACGGAGGATAAAGTAGAATTTTCAATGTTGGCATAAAGGATCTTACGCTTTTCAAAATAACCAAATCCTCTTATAATCGATGATTCTATCTCGACCTTCAGATCAGAGAGTCTCTGCAACAGTTCATCTTGCTCAAACTTATCACCATAAAAACTTAGTGTAAGATGCAAGTTCTCCGGCGGCGTCCAGCGTCCATTGATCACTCCTGAAAAGTCATTTTGTATCGCTTCATAATCATCAATGATCACAGGCAGTGCTAAAAAGAGACGTTTTTTCATAAGAAAACCTGACCATTCAACATTCTAGTCTTCCGTCCCATTGATAAGCTTCTCAATATTGCTTTTATGCCGCAAGATCAACATTGCAGAGAGCAGACCTGACATAATGGTATAGATTACAGAGCCATCGATATAGTAGAAGAACAGAGGTGTTACCAGGGCGGTGGAGAGTGCACCCAATGAGGAGATCTTAAAGAGGTAGTAGACACTGAGCCAGACAATAAGTATGGCTACTGCGACCGGCAGACTTATACCAAGGATAACACCAAAGGCTGTCGCGACACCCTTGCCCCCTTTAAACCCAAAAAAAATGGGGTAGAGATGGCCCAGAAAAGCAGCCATAGCTATCAGTGAAAGCGTTAGCTCATCTGCACCGAGAAACTGACCAATCAAGACAGGGACAAGTCCCTTTAGCAAGTCACCGAAAAGTGTAATGACAGCCGCTTTTTTACCGCCGATCTTATGCACATTCGTCGCACCCGGATTTTCGGAGCCCTCTGAACGCGGATCCGGCAGATCCATCAGTTTACAGGTGATGATCGCTGTAGAGATCGAGCCAAGAAGATAAGAAAAAATGACAAGTGATGTTATATAAACTATCTCCATTTGTAACTCCTGTTGTCTCTCAGTATAAAGCGACCTTTTTTAAATCTAGCTAATCTCTATGATACAATCATTTTATGAAAGTTATAGCCTATATTTTTTTATTATTGTCTATCTCTTTAACATCTCTATCTGCACAGGCAAATATTAATGTCATTATCCCTAAACCACAAATGTTTCAGAGTCAAAAAGGTGCATTCACCCTATCCGAAGGGACACATTACTATGCAACAACACCGCTTGCTTCTAATGCCATAGAGTACCTGCAGCAACAGTTGCTTCTAAGTTCTGGTTTTAGACTCAAAAGGGGGCAATACCCTGTTCAAGACAGAGTGAGTTTTCAACATGCCTATAACCTCAACGAGGAGGCCTATACACTGCAGGTGAGTTCTAAAGAGATAATCATCAAAGCTAACAGTGAGTCAGGGTTTTTCTATGGGACAGTGAGTTTGATGCAG
>JAUVKK010000111.1 GCA_030596305.1 Helicobacteraceae bacterium
AAGTATAAGCGCAATAAACGTTAATCCCTCAATCTGTCATACATTCCAAACATTTCTACTCTCTTCGCTACAATCGTAAAATAATTTAACAACTATCCTAACAAGGCGGTGATTTTTGGCTAAAAAGAAAGTACTGTTTGAATGTCAACACTGTGGAATGACGACACCAAAATGGATGGGAAAGTGTACTAACTGTGGTGCGTGGGACTCTCTGGTCGAGCTTAATGAACAGCAGCAAGAGGTCATTAAACTCACCTCTACCTCTTCACCTAAAGGCAAGAGCAAGGCCCGTGCTATCAAAGAGGTGACACAAGCAGAAGTGACACGTTTTAGCAGCAAGGACATCGAACTGGACATGGTTCTTGGCGGCGGTGTGGTTCCCGGTTCATTGACACTGATCGGCGGTAGTCCTGGGGTTGGTAAGTCTACTCTTCTTCTTAAGGTCGGTGCCAACATCGCCAAGTCAGGTAAAAACACGCTTTACGTCACAGGTGAAGAGTCTGAAGGGCAGATAAAACTCCGTGCAGACCGTCTGAAAGCAGCAGAAGACAACCTTTACCTGCTGAGTGAGATCAAACTCGAGCAGGTCATGCTTGAACTCCAAGAGCGTGAGTATGAGTTCATCATCATCGACTCTATTCAGACCATGTACTCTGAGAGCATCACCTCTGCACCGGGTTCTGTTACCCAGGTTCGTCAGATCACCTTTGACTTAATGCGCATTGCCAAAGAGCGTAACATCGCTATCTTTATCATTGGACACATAACTAAAGAGGGTTCTATCGCCGGACCGCGTGTCTTGGAACATATGGTGGACACCGTCCTCTATTTTGAAGGTGACAGCTCTCAAGAACTACGCATACTTCGTGGCTTTAAAAACCGCTTTGGTCCTACCAATGAGATCGGCGTCTTTGAGATGCGTAATGAAGGGCTTGTCTCGGCTAAAGATATCTCCTCACGCTTTTTCAACCAGAACAAGTCACAACCTGGGTCTGCCCTTACTGTTGTGATGGAAGGTTCTCGTCCGCTTATCCTGGAGGTGCAGGCCTTAGTCAGTGATTCCCACTCTCCTAATGCCAAACGCCAGGCTACCGGCTTTGACAATAACCGCTTAAATATGCTGCTTGCCCTGTTAGAGAGAAAGTTGGAGATCCCGCTTAACGGCTACGATGTCTTTATCAATATCGCCGGCGGTATCAAGATAAACGAGACCTCTGCCGACCTTGCCGTACTAGCTGCCATCATCAGTTCTTTTAGAGACAGGACTATCTCAAAAGAGACCGTCTTTATCGGTGAAGTCTCCCTGGTCGGCGACATCCGAGAGGTCTTCCAGATCGACACCCGCCTGCGTGAGCTTCAGATGCATAACATTAACAAAGTCCTGATTGCCAAGAAACCAAAAGATACCCACGGTGTCAAATGTTATGAAGTAGATGAAGTCACTAAGTTAATTGATTGGTTTTAAGTATAAATAAAACGAATCCACAATAAGATGACCCATGAAGACAATTGAGTCATATATTTTTCTGCGTAAACAGATCCCCTTAATGATCGGACTCTCGATCATCCCAGGGCTTGGTTACATATTTTTAGGTTGGATCAACGATGTTGTTCTTCCTGCCCTCTTTTGGTATGCCCTTACTATTGGTGTCTCTGCAGCAGGATATCGTCTGTATAAGGCCTATCACCCTGACCGGATGAATACGGAAGAGACCAAACAGTGGTACAGCAAGATCTCCATATTTTTTGTGGCCATCTTTTCTCTTTGGACCGTGATCTTTGTTCTTTATGCGACTGAAGAACGCGGACACCTGAACTATATCGCCATATTCACACAGATCGGAGCATCGGTTGTCGCCTCAACACTGCTTGCCTCCGACAAACGCCTCTTTACAGTGACACTGCTTTTTCTTCTTGTCCCTCTTGCTATCTATTTCTCTCTGATCGGAGAGTTTTACGGGTACATCCTTTCACTTTTTACATTTGTCCTGCTGGGGGTGCTCTACTATGCTTCGTACAGCAGTTATAGACTTTTAGAGACAAGCAGCTATCAAGCCGCACATGACCACTTGACAGGGCTCTATAACCGTCGCTATTTCATTCGCTTCTTGGAACAAAAGGTCAAAAACCTCAAACACACTAAGAAGTTCTCTTATATGATGCTCATAGACTTGGACCACTTTAAAACGATCAACGACTCGCTTGGGCATGATGTCGGTGATAAACTCTTACAGATCGTATCCTCACGACTTCTGCGCCATATCGGAGAGGACCAGCTCCTTGCCAGGTTGGGCGGTGATGAGTTTGTTATTGTGTCACATGAGTTTAAAAGCAGAGAGGAAGCTCTTAATAATGCTACAACACATGCCAATACGCTTTTAAACCGACTTAAAGAGACATTCATCATCGATCAACATCATCTCTATATCAGCGCCAGTATTGGGGTAGAGATCATTGAAAAAAACACAACAAGTGCCAATCGCCTCATCAAAGAAGCTGACATAGCAATGTATGAGGTCAAAGCTCAAGGACGTGACGGTGTTGTCATCTTTAATGATGAACTGGCTAAACGCATCGAGACCCACTTGCAGATCGAACGCCATCTTCACCGTGCCCTGCAAAACAGAGAGATCAGCCTTGTCTACCAGCCCCAGCTCAATGAAAACAAAAAGGTCATCGGGTGTGAGGTCCTTGTACGTTGGCAAAATGAGACCTTAGGTTTTGTCGGTCCCGACAAGTTCATCCCTATAGCCGAGCAGACAGGCCTCATCGTCGAATTGGGTAACTTTATTTTAGAAGAGGCATTTAAGACCTTCGCATCATGGAGAGATAAAGGTATCGAACTGGAGCAGTTCTCTATCAACATCAGTGTCCGTCAACTCTTCCATGGCAGTTTTGTCCAAGAGGTAGAGAGACTGACTGCCAAATACCTGACATCGGAACTTACCGCCAAACTGATCTTTGAGATCACCGAGACCGTTTTGGTAGAAGATATAGACAGAGTGGTCGATGTTATGAAACGTCTCTCTCACCTAAACATCAACTTCTCTATGGATGATTTTGGTACTGGTTACTCTTCACTCAGTTACCTCAGGGAGATGCCTGTCTCTGAACTCAAGATCGACCAGAGTTTTGTGGCCAACCTGGGAACAGACAGTTCAGACCAGGCAATGATCGTCACCATCTTGAACATGGCCAAGATCTTTAACCTCAAGGTTGTTGCTGAAGGTGTTGAGACCGCAGAGCAGCTCTCATTTTTGCATGAGAACAACTGCCACATCTTCCAGGGCTACTACTTTTCCAAGCCGCTTATCTATGACGACTTTGAAAGCTTTTATAAGTCAAATATCACCTAAGATCAGCTTCATTATGGATTCAAGGTTCAATATACTATAACAAACAGTGATAGAGTTTACATCTCTACATGTAATTTAACAACTTTGAAGATTATCTACAATCTTTATGTTGTATAATTTCATCATTAAAATATTAAGAGGTTTATTTATGTCAATCAAACCAATCGACGCAGAATACAGAGGTGAAGAGCGATACGCCAAGATCTCATTTGCTTACTCTAATGATGAGCAATACCAACAGATCGAGAATGCTCTAGCCGTTGAGCTTAAAAACTGTGATCTCGATCATAACATTTACGGCAGTGACATCTCCAATGGTCGCAAAGTCCTGATTATTGAGTTTCATGATGACTATGATCGCCAAAGCGGACAGATCTTAGAGAACCTTATCAAAAAGCTTGGCATTACTGAGTGCCGTTGTTAAAACGGCCTTTTAGCCCCTCCCCATGATAGGAATAGATCTTATAAAAATCGATCGGATGAAAAAGCTGATCGAAAAGTATAATCATAAATTTTTAGAGAAGTTCCTGACTCCCCAAGAGATTTCACTTGTTAAAAACCACCGAACCGCAGCCGGTTTCTGGGCGGCTAAAGAGGCTGCGTCAAAAGCTTTGGGTTGTGGGATCGGTGCAGATTGCAGTTTTCACGACATTACCATTACCAAAACAGCTAAAGGCGCACCGCTTTTAGAACTCTCGGCTAAAGTCAAAGCGCAGTTTGATGTGCAGACTTCAGCACTCTCTATCACCCATGACGGTGACTACGCTATTGCTGTTGTCACCCATGAAAAACGATAAGATTCTATAGCAATCAATCTATTGCGTCACCCCAAACTTGATTTGGGATCCACTGCGTCATTGATGCAGATGAGAACTACGTTGTCATAAAGAGCTGGATGTGAGACCAAAGGAAATGCCCTCGGGTAAATCAAGTTCAGAATGAAAAAAACCCATCACTTCATCAGGCAAAGCCGAACACATCACCACATTACCAAGACAAAGTCTCTATCATCCACCACCGACAAAGTCTAGCAGTTCCAACTTATCATTATTAACCAAGGTATGTACATCCCACTGATCTTGTTTAACGATCTCCAGATTCACAGCAGCTGCCATAACCTTGCCTTCAAGCTCGAGTTTCTTCAGAAGTTCCAACAG
>JAUVKK010000134.1 GCA_030596305.1 Helicobacteraceae bacterium
ACGCTACTGGGGTGCACCGATCCCGTTTATCCACTGTGAGAAGTGTGGTATTGTCACAGAGAAAAAAGAGAACCTGCCGGTCACACTGCCGGATGATGCTCAGATCACAGGTGAGGGTAACCCGCTTGAACACCATGCGACTTGGAAGCACTGTAAATGTCCAGAGTGTGGTGGTGATGCAGAACGTGAGACAGACACGATGGACACATTTATACAGTCCTCATGGTACTTCCTGCGTTATACAGCAAGTCCGAAGATCCAGCAAGAGAAGCCTTTTGACAAAGATGAGCTGAATTACTGGATGAATGTCGATCATTACATCGGCGGTATTGAACATGCTATCTTGCACCTGCTCTACAGCCGTTTTTTCACTAAGGTGATGCGTGACCTTGGCTATCTGGATATGAGTGAACCATTTGACAAACTTCTGACACAGGGAATGGTACTTAAAGACGGTGCCAAGATGAGCAAGTCCAAAGGCAACACGGTTGACCCGGATGCATTGATAGCGAAGTACGGTGCTGATACGGCACGTCTCTTTATCCTGTTCGCTGCACCGCCGACACAGGAGTTGGAGTGGAACGACAGTGCAGTCGAAGGTTCGTACCGCTTCTTGAAGCGTTTTTCAGAGCGAAGTGCAAATGCCAAGGCAACAAAGACACTGCCTGAGATCGATCACAGTTCTCTTTCTAAAGAGGAGAAGACAGCGCGTAAAAAAGTCTACGAAGCACTGCAGCGTGCTAATGAAGTCTTTGAGGACCGTTACACCTTTAACACAATGATCGCGGGTGTTATGGAAGCGATGAACGCCCTTAATGAACAGAAAAATGAAGATGTATGGACGGAAGGGTATTGGATATTGAGTGCTGTTCTTGAGCCAATCGTCCCTCACATCGCCTGGGAGGTCTCTACAAACCTGTTTGAAAGAAACAATCTTATACCAAACAAAGTGAAAGAAGAGGTCTTTACTGTTGATTCGGTCACCCTGGGTGTTGCCGTGAACGGTAAGCGCCGTGCAGAGATCGAGATCTCGCCAACGGCTGCTAAAGATGAGATCATTGCTGCTGCCAAAGAAGCACTTGCCAAATGGCTAGAGGATAAAGAGATCGTCAAAGAGATCGTTGTTCCCAACAAACTTGTCAATATAGTTGTCAAAGGCTAAATGGTGAACAGTATGAATAGAGGTTACAGACAGCTTACTCGCCTCAGCATCTATTTTTTACTACTGACGATACTCACCGGCTGCGGTTATCATCCCAGCTCAAAAGAGGCCAAGAAGGTGATGGGTGATACAGTCTCTACCGAGACCATCATCTCCATGGAAGACCCGGAAAATACAGTGGTACTTAAAGATGCTTTGGATGAAGCCATTATACGCCGTTTTCAGACCAACCTCCGTCACCGTAAAGATGCAGAGACTCATCTGAAGATCGAGTTGAACAGTGTCGGTTTCAGTGCCTTGCAGTATGACAGCAACGGTTATATTATCTCGTATCGTACCACCATTAATTTGGTCATCACACGTATGACAACAAACTTTTCCAAGCGTTACAATGCGGTCGGAAACTTCGATTTTACGATCAGTCCCAATGCCATCATCACAGATCAGCAGCGTTTTGATGCCATTGCCAAGTCAGCAACTAAAGCACTTGACAGTTTTGTGGCTCAGGTCGCTGCAGAAGGTACCCGAACAAAGAGATGACACCGCTTCAGACCTTTTTAGATGCCAAACCGCTCTACTATGATGAGATTGACTTAGAGCGAATGCCGCGTGTTTATAATGTTATTAAAGCCTCTCTCCCTTCTCCAAAAGTCATTCATGTTGTCGGTACAAACGGTAAGGGGACCACGGGACGGTTTTTGGCCAATGCACTTTTGCAAAACGGTTTTGTAGTCGGTCACTACACTTCACCGCACATAGTAAAGTTTAATGAGCGGATTTGGTTAGATGGTGAGAATGCCAGTGATGATGTTTTAGACGAGGCGCATCAAAAACTGTCAACACTTCTCTCTAATGAGCAAACCGAGAGCCTGAGTTATTTTGAATATACCACGTTTCTGGCGATGATCATTTATGAAAAATGTGACTATGTAGTCTTGGAAGCAGGTCTTGGCGGGGAGTATGATGCCACCAATGTCTTTGATAAAACACTCTCCCTGTTTACTCCGATAGACATGGACCATCAATCTTTTTTAGGAGATGATATTGCATCCATAGCCGGTACGAAATTCCGTTCCATGCAGTCAGCAGCTATCATGGGCCGACAGGTTCACTCTGAAGTTGAAAAGATCTATTATGAGATCGCCGAAGAGAGAGGATGCAAGGCGCAAGATATAGATGATGTTTTATCGCTTACAGAACAAAAAGAGATCCATAATATAGCTTCTGAAAGAGGTCTGGCTGCATACCTGCAGGATAACCTTCTTCTTGCATTGAGTGCTTTGAAATACCTTGGCTTTGAGGCCGATGTTGATATTTTGGCAGGCTCCCCCCTATTTGGACGATTGAGTAAAATAAAAGAGAATGTCTTGTTGGATGTTGGTCATAATGTCTTAGCGGCAGAAGCGATCACCAAAGCGCTGCAAGGGCAGAAATTTACCTTGATCTACAACTCGTATCGCGATAAAGACTATGAAAATATTATCAAGACACTAAAGCCTATTCTCACAGAGGTAGAGCTTATTGATGTTGATGATGTTCGCATCGAACAAGAGGCTCATCTGCGTGAAGTAATAACAGGAGAAGGGCTGGAAGTAGGTAGATTTGCTATAATAGAAGAGGACAAAAACTATTTGGTCTTTGGCTCATTTAGTGTAGCAGAGGCCTTTTTAGAGTATATAGGGTAATTGGAGCAACTGTGGATCACAAAATAAACATTACCATTGAAGATGCCAAAGGGGTAAAAGAGTTTAGCTTTCATAAGCGTGTCAAACACTTTGCTCTCTATAGTGCCGTATCTGTTATTGTCTTATTGATCATCAGTGTGGTCGTTGTGTTTCAACTGACAAAAGAGCTTGGTAATATCGAAGCAAAAAAGAGTATGTTAGAGGCGCAAAACATACTGTTAGAGACGACTATCGTAAACAAGGAGCATGAACTTACTCAGCTGGACGAACGTCTTGTTCAGATCGAAGAGCTGATCGGTATGGAAGTGCAAGAAGATGCACCGCTCAGTGAGCGTGTTGATGTAGCACAGTTGACTTCCAAACAACGTTCGTTTATCTTCGAGATCCTCCCCAATGGATCACCTATAGAATATCACGGCATAACAAGTCGTTTTGGCTATCGAACACATCCTATTACCGGACGCAGAGAGCATCATAACGGCAGCGACATGAAGGCCAAGAACTTTACAGAGGTCTACGCCACAGCCAATGGGGTTGTTGAGTACGCAGGGTATCACCGAAAAAGCGGTTTTGGCCGTCTTGTCATCTTAAATAACTCTTATGGGTTTAGAACCTATTTTGCCCATCTTGGCAAAATAAAAGTAAAACATGGCCAAGTGGTGCAGAAGGGTGACCTTATTGCCTTGAGCGGAAACAGTGGTCGAAGTAATGGCCCGCACCTGCACTATGAGATCCGTTTTATGCACAGAGCGGTCAACCCTTTCTGGTTTATCAAATGGACCATGAACAACTATGAAGAGATCTTTAAAAAAGAGAAGCATATACCATGGGAGCCTCTATTGGCCCTGATATCAGGTTGGATAGAAAATGAGTATGAACCTGAGTCTATTGACAGTAACGTAACAACAGCCAACAGAGATGCAAACCTGACCAAGTCTTAAACAAAGAGCTGTTAATTGACCTTAAACCGTCTAGAGTGATAAAGCTTTGGTACAATGTCACTATTAAAATAAGCTAGTAATTAGAGAAGATAAATGCCCCAAAGTCGCCTGTTCGAACAGT
>JAUVKK010000223.1 GCA_030596305.1 Helicobacteraceae bacterium
CTTAGACCGACGACGTTATCAAAAGAGAGGGCTTTGTCATACAACGCTTTCAAAGTCTCAAATGGGGCATAGGTGTTAGTAAACGATTGAAAATAGACCAGGAACTTCTCTGCCCCATACTCTTTTCGTAGTCTTGCACTCAGTGTGTCAAACTGCATCTGAAGCTGCAGCAACTGTTTTTCAAGGTACGGATTCTCTTTTGAATCGAGATTAAGATAAAAACCCTTTAGCTCTTTAACCTCGTCGGTACTGGCACTGAAAGAGTCATTTTCACAAAAGGTACAGCCCCCTTTGGCTACTGTGCCGTCAATATTAGGGCAGGTAAATCCGGAGATATTAATACCGACTTTATACACTTTTTCACCAAAGGTATCGCGCAAGTAGCTACCAAAAGTATAGATCTGTTTTGTTTTCAAATACTTGACTTACTAAACGATATAGTCGCCGGTAAAGCAGGCTGTACAGAAGTTATCACCCTCTGACTGAACACTGCGCATCAAGGCATCATTACTCAAGTAGGCTAAAGAGTCAGCTTCGATATAGTCACAGATCTCTTCTGTTCTCATGTTGGCTGCGATCAGCTTATCTTTGTCTGGTGTATCAACCCCGTAAAAACATGGATCAGTTGTCGGAGGGCTGGAGATACGCATATGCACCTCTGCTGCCCCCGCCTCTTTTAACATTCTGATAATTCGGCGTGATGTTGTTCCACGTACGATCGAGTCATCGATGACAATGATACGTTTGCCTTTGATCAGCTCAGTAATAGGCGAGAGTTTCATCTTCACTTTTAGATCACGCATCTCCTGTGTCGGTTCAATAAAGGTACGCCCAATGTAGTGATTACGCATGATCCCCATCTCATAAGGGATACCGCTCTCTTGAGAGTAACCTATCGCTGCCGGAACACCGCCATCTGGAACAGGCACGACCATGTCTGCTTCAACCGGCTGTTCTTTTGCCAATTCAATTCCCATGTTTTTACGGTTTTGATAGACATTTTGTCCGTAGACTTGTGAGTCAGGACGTGCAAAGTAGACAAACTCAAAGATACAGTGTTTTGGTGTCGCTTCAAAGACTTTGATTGATTGAGGTGCTTTATCTTTTTCAAAGATCAACATCTCACCCGGTTCGACTTCACGAATATACTCGGCACCGATAAGATCAAAGGCACAAGTCTCAGAAGCGACAACATAACCATCACCGATACGGCCAAGACTCAGCGGACGAAAACCAAAACGGTCACGCATCGCGAACATCTTGGTACGACTCAAAAAGACAAGGGAGAAAGCACCTTCGATCTTTTTAACAGCATCGACAATACGGTCTTTTAACTTCTCTTTCTCACTTCTTGCGATCAGATGGATAAGGTTTTCAGTATCCATAGAACTTTGAAAAATAGCACCCTGTTTAATCAGTTCTTGACGCACCTCTTGGTGGTTTGTCAAGTTACCGTTATGGACAATAGAGAGCTGTCCAAGGTCGTAGTTGGCATGTACCGGCTGTGCATCCAAGATAGAGTCGTCACCTGCTGTTGAGTAACGGGTATGACCGATCGCCATGTGACCTTTAAGTGTCTCCAGTTTCTCTTCATCAAAGACCTGCATCACAAGACCACGATCCTTGATAGTGTGAAGACGTTTACCGTCACCCGAACTGATACCTGCAGCCTCTTGTCCACGGTGTTGCATGGCATGAAGAGAGAAGTAAGCTAACTTAGAGGCCTCTTCATTGTTAAAAATACCAACTACAGCACATTTTTCATTTAAACTTTCGCGCATTATCTTCCTCTTATAATTCTAAACAGTCAGCGATACTGTAAAGTCCGCTCTCTTTTGATGACAGCCATTGTGCTGCACGGATCGCACCCTTAGAGAAGGTGTTACGACTTGTCGCTGTATGGTTAAGTTCAATGAACTCACCGTCATTGTAAAAACCGACTGTATGACGACCGACGATATCCCCGCCGCGAAGCGCCATCACTGCGATCTCATCTTCGGTACGCTCACCGATATTTCCGTTACGACCGCTTACACGTACACGGTCAAGGTCCAGTCCACGGCCAGCTGCTGCAGACTCCGCCAGTGTCAAGGCTGTTCCGCTCGGCGCATCTTTTTTGTGACGGTGGTGCATCTCCACAACTTCGATATCGAAGCCGTCAAGTTTTTTAGCTGCCGTATTGACAAGCTTGCTTAACATCGCCACGCCCAGTGACATGTTCGTCGCATGAAGTACCGGCATCTGCTCGCTGACCGTTTTAAGAAGGTTAAGCTGGTGTGTGTCAAAACCTGTTGTTCCGGAGACGATAGGTTTAGGATTTTTCAAAGCCTCTTCAAAAAGAGTCTGTGCTGCTTCAGGCAGTGAAAAGTCTATAACAATGTCACATTTTTCTAAAAATGCCGCTGCATCATTTGTCACTGCAATACCGTCTGCCAACGGGAAATTCAACTCTTTACGAACATGAATAACAGTTACTTCGATACCATCAGTCTTAGCGATATCATCAATCAAAAGACGGCCAACACGTCCGCTAGCCCCATATACACCTGCTTTAATCATCTACTTCTCTCTACTTGTTTTTTACGCTGTCAACGTAATGAATAACATTTACACC
>JAUVKK010000058.1 GCA_030596305.1 Helicobacteraceae bacterium
TGGCCAAAGGCTTTGGCAAAGTCGTAGCCGTCACCTGTCGCACCCAATTGCGGTGCCGCCTCTGAACCGGTAGCGATAAGGAGTTTGCCATACTTTTTTTCTGCCTGCTCAGTCTCAACAACAAACTGTTCGTCATCTTTACTGATCTTAGTGACATTCTCTTCTGTATAGAGTGTTACGCCAGCCTCTTTGACGGCCTCCGTAAATGCGATAACCACGGACTTGGCTTCATTTGAGAGAGGATAACAGCGTCCATCGTCTTTAGAGTCGAGAAGGAGTCCAATAGAGTGACAGAGCTTTTCAAAGCTCTTAAAGGGCATGCTCTCTAAAGCATAAGCTGCAAAACCTGGATCAGTGCCAAAATAGTCGTTGATATAGGCTGTAGTGTTGACAATATTGCAACGTCCGTTTCCTGAAGCCAGGATCTTTTTACCAACACTACTGTTGTGTTCATAGACGGTGACATCGGCTCCGGCTTTTGCAGCAGTGAGTGCTGCCATCAGCCCGGCAGCACCACCGCCAATGATGGCGACTTTATTCATGTGTGTATTGTAGCAACTTTGAGATAGTTGTTATGTTAATACACGCTTATTAAATTGTAAAATTTAATGGATAGTAACGATAAAAAAGGTGTATAATAATTTTATATACATAAAAGGACATACAATGACAAAAGAGCAAGTTCTAGCAGAAGCACAAAAACAGATCGACTCATTTAAAGCACAAATTGCTGAGCTAAATGTAAAAGGCAAGGTTGATGAACTAAGCGCTGACGCGAAGAAAGTATATGAAGAGCAGAAAAAAGAGTTAGAATCACTGCTTGACGAGACTGAGAGTAAATTTAAAGAGCTTGGAACAAAGGCCAGTGATGGTTGGCAAGAGAGTAAAGACTTTGTAGAGTTGACAAACAAAGCAATTAAACACTCATTTAACTACTTTATGTCGCACTACAAAAAGTAGAAACATACAAGAGCAGCCTAAATGCTGCTTGACATTTTATAGTCTAAGACTATAACCACCCTTTTGAATCTTCTAAAATCACACGATTGTTTGCATCATAAAGTTTAACGAGCAGGGTAATAATATCTGTACCTTGATCAAAATAATCTGTAGGATCAATACTGCCCGGTGTTTTAACCAGTGTGTTTTTAGTTAGATTTACATAGTTCGTAGTGTCACCTTTAATGGCAGCCAATGTAGTATTAACATTGCTGTTATAAGATTTTGCATGTTTAGCCAAGATAGCTTGCATACTCTCTTGTACACGTTCCTCCAAGGCACCTATTTCAGTGATGTTGGCATATACTTTCATTGTCTGATCTTCAGAGATCTCACCGCTTGCAGCAATACCAGAACCCATACCACGCATACGACCAATGTACTCCGTCATCGGTAAGATCACTTCCATCATTACTGTTGAAGCCTCTTGTGCCAGAGGGTTCAGGTCCTTAGAATTATGACGGCTGATAGTCTGCGCCAACATCAAGATCTGTTCGATCTGTTCTGTATAAGCCTCAAAGGCTACGCTTGGTTCCATTTTGAGCGATTTACGGTTTAGTTTGATCAGTGCTTGCGAAATAGCAGTTGCGCGTGAGTTGACAACAGGATCTGAAGAGAGTGCTGAAGCCTCCATAGCACCGATGGCATCTTTCATCCCTTTTTTGTTTTCAAAAACAAGTAAAAGAGCAACAGTATTTCCGTTAAGATAACTATTGGTAAGACCACGTGTCTTTTGGGTGGAGATGACAAGATTTTTCAAAGCAGCAATGTACTTAGAATTCTCCTCTTGAGAGTCGTTGCTAAAAAGCGATTTAGCATGTACATTGACCAGTAACAGTAGAGCAATTAATAGAATTTTCATGATGTATCCTTAAGTTAGTATATTAGATGATATTTGTCTCTTGACAGCAAACCTCTAATAAAGTGTAAAGTAAGTATTTGTCAAATATTGTCAAAATAGAAATAGATTCCTACCCAAATCAACAAATCTAACATATTCTAAATTGTAATAACACAATTGTAGAATTACTACAGACAGTTTAACAGATTATGGTAGTTGATATATTGTTTAAAATCAATTATTTATGTGATAGAAGTCAAAATTAAGATATAGAAAAAGTTTGTTTGGTTTTAAAATGGAAAAAGTAGTGGCGCGGTGGACGAGACTCGAACTCGCGACCCCCTGCGTGACAGGCAGGTATTCTAACCAACTGAACTACCACCGCGCATATATTTAAAATGGTGGGCATTACAAGACTCGAACTTGTGACATCTACCTTGTAAGGGTAGCGCTCTACCAACTGAGCTAAACGCCCATTTTAAATTTTGACAATTGTAAACACCTAAATGGCGACCCCTAAAGGATTTGAACCTCTGTTCTTACCATGAAGTGGTAATGTCCTTGGCCACTAGACGAAAGGGTCAAGATTGAACAAACATATATTCAAAAATGGTGGGCATTACAAGACTCGAACTTGTGACATCTACCTTGTAAGGGTAGCGCTCTACCAACTGAGCTAAACGCCCTTTTTTTTCAAAAAGTTTTCTTTGGAACAAGAAAGAAAAGAAACTCGTTTTTTGTGCTAGTTGTGCTTAAGGTTTTAGCGAAGTGTACTTATCGTACATGAGCTGAAAGCTTCAGTGCAAATAGTGCAAAAATGGCGCGGTGGACGAGACTCGAACTCGCGACCCCCTGCGTGACAGGCAGGTATTCTAACCAACTGAACTACCACCGCACATTTATAAATGGTGTCCCGTGATGGATTCGAACCATCGGCATCCTCATTAAAAGTGAGATGCTCTACCAGCTGAGCTAACGGGACTCACTAACAAGCTAGCGAACTAGTGTTTGTGAGGCGAAATTATAGGCAAAAGAACCTTTGATGTCAAGAGCTTTTTGCTATTTTTTGAAAAAAACTTTTTTATCACCTAAAACAAGCATTTTTAGAGCTGTTAAAGCACTCTGCTGTTGTATGTAGTTTCGATCACCCTGGAAGTGACACGTCACAACTTTTTCATACCTTGCAGATTTAACACCAACAACAACAGTACCCACAGGTTTTTCTTCACTGCCTCCATCCGGCCCGGCAACACCGCTGACGGCAAGTGAATAGTCTGCTTTAGCAATAGTAAGTGCGCCGGAACACATCTCTGAGACAACGGCCTCACTGACGGCACCGTTTTCTACCAATGTGTCATTTCCAACGGCCAGCCAATTCTCTTTTAATATATTGGAGTAGGTGACTAAAGAGCCTTCAAATACGGATGAAACACCGGCATGAGAAGTAAAATAGTAGGCCAACAGTCCACCTGTACAACTCTCTGCCAGTGTGATCTTCTGCTCTAATGCCAGTGTTGTGTCAATAATATGTTGAACAAGGTCATCGGCAACAATGACATGTGCTGGATACCGCTGTTCAGCGATCTCTATAAACTTGGTAATGGAGCCATAGGTATTGCATTCTACTTCAATCTCCACCCACTGTTCAATTATCTGTGAAAAATTCAGTTCGACATTAAACTGTTTGGCAAGGGGTTTTAAAAGGTCAATTACCTCTTTGATGGAGCTTTCAAAAAAGTGCAGTTTCTGTTTAACCTTGCTGTTTGTGAGTAAAAACTTGGGTAAGACCGCTGACTCTTGAACTTCAATGATATTGACTGTGGCGTTTTTTACATCAAGAAGATAACTCTCTTCAGTGAACTGCTCGCATTTGGAAGGAAGGAGAATCTGGTTTTTAAGAACCAGTTTGTCGTCAGTAATGGTACAAAGCAGTTTACCAACCAAGGTAAAGCTTTTTTTATTGCTAACAACATAGATATTCTCCTTGTGTATCACTCTATTGTCAAGTTCAGCATAGAAGTCTCTATTGGCTTCTGTAAAATACTCAATAGAGTCGAGTTGACTATCACTCTCTATCTCTCTGATGATGTAGTCTCTAAAAGGGTGATTCTGTGTAAAGATATTACCAATCAAATATAGACGTTTTTTCAAGGGGTACTCCGGTTAGATTGCTCGTTAGAGAAAGTATATCACAATGAAAAAAACGAAATTTCAGAGGGTTTTGAAAAAGAATAATCTTTCTATGATTCTCTAAAGTCCATCGCTCTAAAACCGCATGTACGCGTAGATAGAGGAGTGTAGTCCAATATTGTCAGCCCTTCTTAAACCCTTTAAAGATATAATCCAAAAAATTTTCATAAAGATATATAGATGGATTACAAAGAGACACTGTTATTGCCTAAGACAGATTTCCCGATGCGCGGGAACCTTGTTCAAAATGAGCCAAAGCGTTATGCAGCTTGGGAAGAGAACAAGATCTATGAGAAGATGAAGAAAAACCGTGAAGGTGCTGAGCACTTTACACTGCATGATGGACCGCCGTATGCCAACGGCCATATCCACATTGGTCATGCCCTCAACAAGGTCTTAAAAGACATCATCATCAAGTTTAACTACTTCAACAACAAGTCGGTGCGTTTTACACCGGGTTGGGATTGTCACGGTCTACCGATCGAGCAACAGGTTGAGAAGAAGCTTGGCGGTAAGCAGAAAAAAGAGCTGTTGAGCACAGGTGAAGTACGTAAACTTTGTCGTGAGCACGCAGCGAAGTTTGTAGATGTTCAACGTTCTGAGTTCAAGACACTGGGTATCATGGCAGATTGGGAAAAACCTTATCTGACAATGGACTACAAGTTCGAAGCGAACATCTACCGTACACTCTGTGATGTAGCGAAAAAAGGTCTTTTGATCGAGCGTTCCAAGCCGGTTTACTGGTCATGGGCAGAACGTACAGCGCTGGCCGAAGCGGAAGTAGAGTACGAAGACAAAGAGTCCCACTCTATCTACGTTGCGTTTGAACTTACCGATGAGTCAAAAGTGCGTATGGGTATTGAAGGCAAAGCCGGTTTGGTTATCTGGACAACAACACCTTGGACACTACCTGCAAATGTTGGTATCTCTCTTAACCCTGACGAGAAGTATGTACGAACAAGTGACGGCTATATCGTAGCTGAGAAGCTTTACAATGAAAACATCGAAAACGGTGTACTCTCTGGTGACGTCGTTCAGACATTTGATGCTGCAAAGTTTGAGGATTTTCACGCAATTAACCCTCTAAACGGCCGTTCTTCTCACATTATCTTAGGCGAGCATGTTTTGATGGAAAACGGTACAGGCTGTGTACATACTGCGCCGGGTCATGGTGAAGATGACTACCGTGTTGGTCTAAAGTACAACCTTGACGTGATCATGCCGGTTGACGAGACAGGCTGTTTTGATGATACTGTCGTTCGTGAAAGACTCTTTCCTAATCCGGAAGAGTTTGTTGGTAAACACATCTTTAAATCGAATGAGCCGATTTTAGAACTTCTGGGTGAGTCACTGCTAAAAGTAAACAAGATGACACACTCATACCCACACTGCTGGCGTTCACATACACCATTGATCTTTCGTGCAACAAAACAGTGGTTTATCGCGGTCGATCAGAAGCCCGAAGGTGAAGAACGTACACTTCGCGAGATCGCACTTGAAGAAGTTGAAAAGACTGACTTCTATCCTGAAACAGGTCGTAAACGCCTTCGCTCTATGGTTGAGAACCGTCCGGACTGGTGTATCTCCCGTCAACGTGACTGGGGTGTCCCGATCGCACTTTTCCGTGTAAAAGCAACGGGTGAAGTGATCTTGGATGAGAAGGTCCTTAACTTTGTGGCGATGATCTTCGAGATGCAAGGCTCTGATGCCTGGTACAACATGGACATTGGACAGCTTCTCTATCCAGGTTCAGGTCACAAGCCCGAAGAGCTAGAGAAGGTCAATGACATCCTTGATGTCTGGTTTGACTCTGGTTCGACATGGAATGCTGTTCTTAAGTCGCGTAACTACGATGCAGGTCAATACCCGACAGATCTATATGTTGAAGGTTCTGACCAACACCGAGGCTGGTTCCAGTCTTCACTTTTCTTGAGTGCAGCGGTTCAGTCTAAAGCACCTTATAAAGGTATCCTGACACACGGTTTTACGGTTGATTCCAAGGGTGAGAAGATGTCTAAGTCTAAGGGTAATGTTGTTGCTCCAGACAAGGTCATAAAGCAGTACGGTTCTGAGATCCTTCGTTTTTGGGTTGCGATGAGTGACTATCAGACAGACTTGAAGATCTCTGACGAGATCCTTAAACAGATCGCAGAACAGTATCGTAAACTGCGTAATACATTTAGATTTCTTTTGGCAAACATTGATGACCTTGAGACGATCATGCCATACGAAGAGATGGGTGA
>JAUVKK010000041.1 GCA_030596305.1 Helicobacteraceae bacterium
TGTCATGACCATAAGTGGAATGTTGACCAAGTCTGTGATCAGAGCATCGCACTCCGGCGGGTTCTCAAAGTTGTGAATATCAGGGTCCACAACAATGATCTTGTCAGAGTGGATCTGTCGCATATGTACGAGATCGGTGTAAGTATAACTTAGCCGCTGTGCTAATTGTGCATGGTTCTGTATGACATCTTTACTGTTGTCACCAACATGAAAGGCGAGATTGTTACTGTTGAATGGTGTTCTTGAGACACCTCCGTCACGAGTAGTAAAAAGGTGTGTGATCTGTTTGTATGGAGTTAAAAGTTCACTTTTTATAAATTTCATGAGAAGATTATACACTTACCACACGCTTTTTGTACCCTCTGTTACAGTGATCTATCAGAGAATTCGATAGAATAGTAAAATAATCTGGATGATGATTACTTACGAAGGAATACTTTGCACCCACTCCATACGATGCCGGTTACATTAACGGGTAGTGACACAGCAGTAAAGCGTGAAGAGATACGTGACTATTTTCATAAGACCTACGATATCTATGAAGACCTTTTTACGACTTTTGTTGATGACAGTGTCTTTTACGAGCAGCCTGAAGTCACACGCCATCCTATGATCTTCTACTTTGGTCATACGGCTACTTTTTTTGTCAACAAACTCATGGTGGCAAAGGTGATCGATGCTCGCATTAACCCGGCCTTTGAATCCACCTTCGCTATCGGTGTAGATGAGATGAACTGGGATGACCTTGAGAGCTCCAACTACAACTGGCCTACGGCTGCAGAGGCGAGAGTATACCGTGATGAAGTACGTACTCTCGTAGATAACCTGATCACAACTCTACCAATGACGCTTCCGATCACTCAAGAGAGTCCTTGGTGGATCATCTTGATGGGGATCGAACATGAACGTATCCATATCGAGACTTCAAGTGTTTTGCACCGTCAGCTTTCTATCGATAAAATACATTCTGTCGCCAATTTTTCTATCTGTTCTGACAGTGGTCCGGCTCCTCAAAACGAGATGATCGCTATTGATGGCGCTGAAGTGTTTTTAGGTAAAGAGAGAACACATCACCTCTATGGCTGGGACAATGAGTATGGTCTTCAAAAAGAGAGAGTCAAATCTTTTAAGGCAGCGAAGTATCTCTGTTCAAATGGAGAGTATTTAGACTTTGTCCGAGATGGTGGCTATAGCAATAGTGACTACTGGGATGAAGAGGGAAGACGTTTTCTAGAGATCTCCAAAGCAACACATCCGACATTTTGGGTTGGTAACGGCAATGGTGGTTTTGATTATAGAGCGATGACAGAGATCATTGCTATGCCGATGAACTGGCCGGTCGATGTCAACTACCTTGAAGCGAAAGCATACTGTCGATGGAAGAGTGAAAAAGAGGGTAGAACGTACCGTCTGTTGAGTGAGCCGGAGTGGTACCTGTTGTATGAGAGAGCGGGTCTTAGAGATGTGCCTGACTTTGATGACACAGGTGCTAATATTAATTTAGCCCATTACGCTTCATCTTGTCCTGTCGATAAATTTCCCTTTGGCGATATCTATGATATTGTAGGTAATGTCTGGCAGTGGACGGAGAGCCATATGAACGGGTTCAAAGGATTTGAGCCGCATTATGCGTATGATGACTTTTCGTTACCAACCTTTGATGCCAAGCACAACATCATTAAAGGCGGTTCGTGGGCGAGTACGGGCAACGAGTTGATGAAACACTCGCGCTATGCGTTTAGACGCCATTTTTACCAACATGCAGGCTTTAGAGTTGTCGAAGGAGACAAGGTGAACAGAGAAGAAAATATATATGAGAGTGATGCTCTAGTATCACAGTATTGTCATTTCCAGTATGGCCATGATCATTTCGGTGTAGAGAACTTTGCGAAACGCTGTGCGGAGTATGCTATGGAGTATGCTAAAGGGACACCGATGAAGCATGCACTTGACCTTGGATGTGCAACAGGACGGGCAAGTTTTGAACTGGCACACGGTTTTGACAAGGTGACAGGTATTGATTTCTCAGCGCGTTTTGTGCAGGTGGGACTTGAGCTTAAAACTAAAAATGAGGTCAGCTTTCAACGTGTTATTGAGGGTGATATCGTTGTTCATGATCGTGTTACATTAAAAGAACTTGGGTTTGACGAGATCGCTGAAAGTGTTGATTTCTGGCAAGGAGATGCCTGTAATCTGAAAGCCCACTTTGGCGGCTACGACCTTATTATGGCAACCAATTTAATTGACAGGCTGTATGAGCCGATGCTCTTTTTAAATGACGTTGATCAACGCATTAACGATGGGGGTTATTTAATTCTAACCTCGCCATACACCTGGTTGGAAGAGTATACTAAAAAAGAGTTCTGGCTAGGTGGATATAGAGATGAAAAGGGTAATGAAGTCAATACACTTGACGGTCTTAAAAATGCACTGGAATCAAAGTTTGAACTGGTTGCGACCCACGATGTTCCTTTTGTGATTCCCGAAACTGCCCGCAAGTTCCAACATACGATCTCACAGATGAGCGTTTGGAAGAAAAAGTGAGTTTTGACTTTCAGTGTGTTGTCGACCGATCAACAACCAATGCGGAGAAGTATAGGTTAAGACAAACACTGTTTAAAAGTGAAGACGTTCTGCCGATGTGGGTAGCAGACATGGACATTGAGACCCCGCCCTGTATTGTCGCCGCGGTTCAAAAAAGAGCGGCACATCCTCTATATGGCTATGAAGAGGTTCCTGACAGTGCCTATGAGGCGCAGATAGAGTGGATGAAAAAACGTCATGGTTTTGAGATGAAACGTGAGTGGATGTTCTACTCTCACTCTGTAGTGGCAACGATCAATACGGCTATCCATGCCTTTACCAAACCCGGTGACAAGGTTATTGTTCAGACACCGATCTATCCTCCTTTTCTAAAAAATGTGACACGCAACGGTCGTGAGCTCCTGCGTAACCCGCTGCATCGAAGTGAAGATGGCGACTATACCTTTGACCTTGATGACCTCCGCTCAAAGATTGATGCTGACACCAAGCTCCTGCTTCTATGTTCGCCACACAATCCTGTCGGACGTGTCTGGTCTCCAAAAGAGCTGCAGGGTGTTGCGGAGATCTGTCTGGAGCATAACATCAAAGTCGTCGCAGACGAGATCCACTCTGACCTGGTCTATGCGCCTAACAGACATACCCCTTTTGCATCACTGAGTGAAGCGGTCGCAAACATCACTATTACAGCTATCGGTCCAGGTAAGACCTTTAACACGGCGGGCCTTGCCATCTCAACGGTCGTAGTACAAAACGAGCAGATGCGTACAGCCTTCGATGATGCTTATGAACGTATCCATTTTGCTCAGGGTAATGTCTTTGCCCATGCCGGTTTTGAAGCGGCCTATCGTGAAGGCGAGCAGTGGCTGGATGAGCTGTTGATCCATCTTCAGCGTAACATTGAGAAGTTGCGTGAACTTGCCAAAAGACACAGCGGTAAGATTCGTTTTATTGAACCTCAAGGAACATACCTTGCATGGCTGGACTGCTCCGGTCTAGGACTGAGCAGCAGTGAGCTCAAACGTTTTTTTGTTGAAGAGGCTGCTTTGGGACTTAGCCCCGGTGTCTCTTTTGGCAAAGAGGGCAAAGGGTATATGCGTCTCAACTTTGCCGTGCCCGGTCCGACAATGGATGATGCAATTGCTCAGTTGGATATAGCATTAAGTGAGTTTGATGAGTATTGATTTCTAAGGAGGTTGAATATGCATAAAATAATGATTATCAGTGGAGCAGGACTGAGTGCTGAGAGCGGCATCAGCACTTTTCGTGACAGCAATGGACTGTGGGAGAAGTATGACGTGATGACGGTCTGCTCGACACAGGGTTGGCTGCAAGACAGAGCCTTGGTTACCAATTTTTACAATGCAAGACGCGAAGACCTTGAAGACAAAGAGCCAAACGCCATGCATAAGGCATTGGCTGCCTTGGAAAAACGCTATCCAAACCAGATCATTCACTTGACACAAAATGTCGATAACCTCTTAGAAAAAGCAGGCTGTTCAGAGGTCATTCATCTTCATGGCACCTTGACTGACCTCCGTTGTGAGTCATGCCATCAACCTTTTTCTGTCGGTTATAGAGCGCAAAAAGAGGATGAACAGTGCCCGCACTGCGGCAGTTATGAAGTCCGTCATAATGTAGTGATGTTTGGCGAGAGTGCACCGGCATATCGACACATCTACGAGGCGGTGGATGAGAGTGATCTTTTTATGGCCATCGGTACCAGCGGACAGGTAATCGACATTGTCCCTCTGGTCCAGGAGTTCAATCACTCTATTTTGATCAACCCAAAACGCGAAGAACATATTGGCTCTTTTGGCAGTTTTGACAAAAATATTGACGACTATTTTGAACACTTTCTTCAGACAACAGCAACAGAAGCCATACCAGAGATGATAGAACTTATTGAGGATCATCTTTGTCGCTGACCTTAAGGCACCTTTTTATTGCTCTTTTGGCAGTGACGATCATCTTTTTTGTGGGACGTTGGAGTACGTCTGTCTCTCTATTTACCTCACTCAGTGAGCAAAACAGCTTAGTTAGCCATAAACAAGAGTCAGGTCTGTTAGAGAAGATCAAAGCTAAAAAAGAGCTTGAGGTGGTGATGGTGAATGGGCCTACCACCTATTTTGTCGGTGCTATCGGTGAAGAGGGCTTTGAGTACCTGTTGTTAAAAGAGTTCGCCGAGCATCTGGGAGTGGCATTGAAACTGCATGTCGTCTCAACCGTAAATGAAGCCATGGCATTGACGAAAGAGGGAGTTGGTGAAATAACGGCGGGGGCTCTGACCAAAACAAAGGAACGGGAAGAGGCGTATGTGTTTGGACCAAGCTATTACAGTGTCAAGGAATATGTTATCTGTCATCAAAAGATGATTAAACGTCAGGAATTTCCGCGTTCGCTCTCCGACCTGGTAGGTTTGAAGATAGTGGTGGGAAAAGGCACCAGCTATGAAGAGAGTCTTACTGAGCTGCAAAAAGAGCTTCCTGAGCTGCTTTTTGAGACCTCGGTCGAACATTCAAGTGAGCAGCTATTAGCCTTGGTTGCGGAAGATAAGATCGACTGTACAGTTGTTGATTCCAATATATTTTTGGTCAATAACCGCTACTATCCGGCACTTCGCAAAGCCTTTTCCATCAGTGACAATAAAAAGCTGGCATGGATATTGCGCGAGGGCGGAAAAGGGCTTAATGAAAATCTTATTGCCTGGCTGAGCAAGCTGGAGTGCTCGGGGCAGATGGCGCAGCTCAAAGATCACTACTACAGCAGTGCACAGCAGTTCAACTACGTTAACATCTCTGTTTTTCACAAACGTCTGAAGTCACGTCTGCCAAAGTATAAAGAGCTCTTTATGAAGGCGGGTGCAAAGTACGATATCCCCTGGACACTTCTGGCTGCACAGTCTTACCAGGAGTCACACTGGGACCGTTTGGCAAAGAGTCCGACCGGCGTTCGCGGGATGATGATGTTGACCCTGCCAACAGCCAAAGAGATGGGTGTAAAATATCGCTTAAATGCAACACAAAGTGTCTATGGCGGTGCAAAATATTACGCACAGCTCTTAGAACGTGTCTCTCCAGATGTCCAGGGTGTGGAGCGCTACAAGTTTGCTTATGCCGCTTATAATGTAGGAATGGGACATCTTATCGATGCGAGAGCACTCGCCCGAAAACTGGGAAAAGATCCCAACAGGTGGAAAGATCTAAAGACAGTACTGCCGCTGCTCTCACAACGTAAATACTATAAAGATCTGAAGTACGGGTACGCCAGGGGGCAAGAGCCGGTGGATTATGTCGAAGCCATCTATGAATATCATGCTATACTCGAAAACAAGAAAGGTCAATCATGAAAAACAGACTTCAAGCAGCACTCTGGGGTGCCTTCTATGGAGATGCCTATGCCTTGGGTGCTCATTGGCTCTACGACACCCATCAGATATCCAAGTCAGAATTCGACACCAAACGTTTTAATGACCCTTTGACGGATTATCATAAAGGTAAAAGTGCCGGAGACTTTACCCATTACGGCGATCAGATGCTCTGGTTGTTAGAGGCGATCGCAAAAGAAGGTGAGTTTACTGTCCACGGATTCTCGGTGGTGTGGAAAACAAAGATGTCCTCATACGAAGGGTATGTTGATGGTGCATCTAAACACACGATGGGTGCACTTGACGAAGGTAAAAACTCACTGGTCTGCGGTTCCAACTCGCGTGACTTGAGTGTGGTTGGGAGAATGATACCGCTAGTCTATGCTTATCATAATGACATGGATAAGATGATGGAGTATGTCAAACTGCATACGGTCTTTACCCATATGACAAAGGCACTTGTCGAGAGTGCCGCGTATTTTAATGAATTGATCCTGGCTGTCAGTTTAGGTGCTGAGATAGGTCATGCGGTGGAAGAGATCGCCTTGGCGTATTCTGAAAATATTCAAAAATGGGTAGACCAAGGTGTGGCCAAGGCTGAGACAGAAAGCATTGAAGCCATTAAGGTTTTGGGACAGTCTTGCAGTGTCGAAGGCGGTTTTGCCGCAGTTATCTACCTCTTGGTCCGTTTCAGTGACTTCCAGGAAGCGATGGAAGCCAATGCTCTCGCCGGCGGTGATTCGGCTGCACGCGGTATGATCGTGGGCGCAGTTCTGGGTGCATATGGCGGTATGGAGGCTCTTCCAATTAATTACAAGGGGATGAATAATGCGGATGAGATTGCCAAATATATTGAGATGATCGATGCTAAAGAGTCTTGAAAAGATCGAACTTTTTCTTGCTAAACATCATCTTCTCTCATTAGCCACTTCAGCGGACAATGTACCGCAGTCAGCCAGCCTTTTTTACGCTTATGATGCTGAAAAGGTGGCCTTTGTTGTCGCCTCAGATACCAAAACAGAGCACATACAGAATGTCCTACGTAATGACACTGTTTCGGGTACAGTCGCACTTGAGACGAATGAGATAGGCAAGATAGAAGGTATTCAGTTCAGAGCAAAGATGCAGATGATTACTCAAAAAGAGGGTTCTCTCTATTTCAAAGCCTTCCCCTTTGCCAAGGTTATGAACCCACAGTTGTGGTTGATAAGGTTAGAAGATATAAAGCTGACAGACAACCGTCTGGGTTTTGGTAAAAAGCTCTATTGGCAAAGGGCGGATTCTAAAGAGAGTTAGAGTAAAATAATAGCTCTGTTTTTATAGAAGAGATATCCTCTTTTGTCTAAAAACAGTGTAATTACACAGGAGTGATAATGGAAAAAGTATTAGAGATGTTGTTGTTACAGCAAGAGTTGAACGATGCGACAAATGGCGAAGGTTGGGAAGCCGGCAAGACAAAAAACGGTAAGATCATCAATTGGAAA
>JAUVKK010000074.1 GCA_030596305.1 Helicobacteraceae bacterium
TGCGTCATCCGGTACGAGTGGAGCACTCGCTACTTTAGCGTGCCCTTTTGATTCAAAATATTCTAAAAATGCTTTTCTGACATCCATATTGCTATCTTTTCAAGCCCATACAAGGGGCATTATTTAATACGCGATTATATCAAAGAGGTTGTTAAAATTTATTGAGATTAAGATTCAGAAAACTAAAGTAGTATGACCGAGAGACTATTTTCTTCTTCTCGTCACCCCAAACTAGATTTGAGATCCACTGCATCGCTGATGCAGATAACTGCTTGGCAGTTATAAGAGCTGGATTCCGGATCAAGCCCGGAATGACGAGATAAAATCATTAAAAAAATGGAATGAACGTATTAAAAGTTGCAGATTTGGTGTAAGTTGTGCTGAAGTGATCCCGAAGGATATCTCTACAAAATTAAGCTGAGAGCTTAGTTTTTTGAGTAAAGTAACATAAATAAAAATCCGATAGGTTCTCTACCTGTACGTCGAGTGGTGAACTGCAGTGCAAATTGCGCCGAAGCTGCAACTTTTAATCAGCAGTTGTTTTCCCAGGCGAATACAAACTCATTGATGGCAATACTCGGTATCTTCATCCGCGCTGCCTTAGCAATATTAACAAGAATATCTGCCGCCTCATCAAGATCATCATTTATGACCAGGTAGTCATACTCACTGATGCGCTGCACTTCACGTTTAGCCATCTTGATACGTCCGTCAATGATCTCTTGAGCGTCGGTTCCGCGAGCGTTTAGTCGCTGTTTCAACTCACATAGTGTCGGTGTGGTGACAAAGACTGATGTTGTGATGTCGGCAAGACGTTTTTGTACCGCATCGTGTCCTTGAACATCGATATCAAAGATCACAAGTTTGCCCTCTTTAAGCGCCTTTTTTACCGGCTTTAACGAAGTACCATAATAATTACCATGCACACGTGCATACTCTAAAAAGTTCTCCTCTTCTATGTCCTCTTCAAACTGCTCTCTACTCACAAAATGGTAGTGAACACCCTCTTCTTCACCTTCGCGCATTGGACGCGTCGTCGTCGAGATAGAGAAATAATAAGCACCTATCTGATCTTCGATTTTCTTGATCAGTGAACTTTTTCCGGCACCGCTTGGACCCGACAAAACAAGGATCGCACCTGTATCATGATTCATTAATCTTCTCCAAATGTTAGGTTGATAGTAATCGTTCCGCGCAACGATCTGGCAAGCTGCGGGTTTTCCAAAGCTTGAACAAGAGTACGAAGCGTCTCAATCGACTCCTGATTTTGCTTACTGGGGATTTGCATCTCTTGGGGTTCATCCCATGAGAGCTCTTGTGCTGATATATCATCGATCTGCATCAACACATCAGCCTCTACATCCAAAGAGAGATCCTCTTCACTCAGGTTTTGAAGTGCTCTTTCAAGCTCCTGGTCTATCTCTTGGAGCGGTTCACTTTGTTCTAGAACTTCCTCAGCAACCTCTTCTTCCTCTCTCTCTTCACTGTTCAAAGCATCCAGGATTGCTTTGACCTCAGAGACATCGTCATTAGAAAAGATGTTCTCCAAGACCTCTTCTTCACTCGCTTCATCTGCAGTGATCTCCTGTAGAGACTCTTCTGCTATCTTCTCAAACTCTTGCACGCGTTCTAAAGTATCCTGTTCGCGTTCGTCTTCACCGCCTGCGATCTCATCATCACTGAAAAAGCTGTTTTCAAAGTCATCAAAAACGATCTCCTTAGACAACTCCTCTTGCTCTTTTTGCACACGCGATGCAAATTGATGGAGTATAAAAAGCAGTTCAGTCGGCAAAAAAGGTTTATAAAGAAGTTTTTCAAAGAGAGCTGTCTCACCGCTATCTCGTGTTGTAATAAAAATAGAGTGCGCGTAGATCACCTTGTCGTTGAGACGCTCTAGAAACTCTCTGCTGAAAAGGCCTCCATCCAAGATCAACAGGTCGTAACTCTCATCTCTGATCTCATCTATTGATGTTGCAATGTCAAGTCTATCACCCGTTTTCTGCGTGCTTAAATTCACCAGTTTTGCGACAACAGCATCATTATTGACGAGAAGAATATTCATCGAGTCAGGGCCTTTAATACGTGTTTGGATTTAATGGTATCATTGTAACAAAAGATTACTTGTGGCCTCTGAACAAACCCGACATTCTCAGCGGTCTCAATTACAAACAGGTGTGAAGATGATGCGTTTTTTCTCTATGATAATCAGCATAATATTTCTCTCCGCAACAGTGGCTGCCAACGAATATTACCTCTTGCCAGAGCATAAAAGTGACCTTATGTATACACTTAAACAGAAGATCAGCCGTGCAGACACCATCACTATCATCTCCAGTCAATTAGAGAGTCCCTCGCTTGCCAAAAGTATTGAAAAAGCTATCCAAAACGGCAGTTATCTGCATCTCGTCACCAGTGATCTGAACAGTGCCGCATATTATGCAAAGTACAAACAGACCCAAATAAAGGTCCCGGCTTCTAATCGCATTACTGAAACGTTTTCTATAAATATTTTGCTTATTGACCAGAGTGATGTCTGTTTTTCCAGTGTCGAATTCAGCGAAGAGATTTTGATGAAAAAGATTGGCATGGTGACGTGTACCACCAATAGAGAGGATATTGACTTTACCATGCAGATCAAAAAAAGTTTTTTTGAACGCTTTGAAGATTACAATCAGTAAGAGGGTCGGAGTTATTTCACCTGTTTTAATATCCGCTCATGAAGACGATAGACCTTGTCACAACGGTGAGCAAACTCTTCATTGTGTGTTACCAGCACAAGCACTGCCTCATGTTCTTTAACATACTCTTCAAAAATATTCATCACCTCTAAAGAGGTATTGTTATCCAGATTACCGGTCGGTTCATCCGCAAAGATTATACGCGGTTTTTTGGTCAGTACCCTGGCGATAGAGATACGCTGCTGCTGTCCACCGGAGAGCTGTGTTACTTTCATGTTGATAACATCGTTTAGACCCAACCTGCCGATCAGTCTGTCATCTACCGGTTCTGATGCCAAAAGAGAGGCAACCTCCAGGTTTTCATACGCACTGAACCCTTTAAAAAGGTAGTGCGATTGAAAGATCAGGCCTAACTCATCACGGCGCATCGCGACAAGATCACGATCTTTAAGGCTGTAGATATCTTTTTCGAGCAGTTTTACTTCACCGCTGTTTGGCTTCAGCAGTGTTGAAAGTGTATGCAAGAGTGTTGACTTTCCGCACCCGCTTTCACCAATGATCGCGACTGTCTCACCAGGTTCAATGGAGAGGTCAATGTCACTGAAAAGTGGATACTCAAACTTGTGAGAGAGTGCTGTAGCTTCTAATATTTTCATAGGGGAAGTATAGGACATCTACGATGAATTTTTGATTGTTGATTTTTGATTTTTGATTATTTATGAGGTCGTGAGTAGTTTAAAGAGCAAATACGGCAAAAGAGTTGAACCCTTTACCGCTTCACCCTTAAGAGAGCAAAGCGAACGAACGCTTTACTGATCCAAGCAGAGCTTAGATTTACGCCATTTGTGCTGCAACTTCAGCAGCAAAGTCGTCAACTTTTTTCTCAATACCTTCACCTACTTCAAGGCGAACAAATGCAGAGATCTCAGCTGTACCGCCAGCTGCTTTACCAGCAGCTGCAACAGCTTCAGCAACATTCATCTTGTCATCAAGAACATAGTTCTGATCAAGAAGTGCCAACTCTTTGTCAAGCGTCGTGTTGTCAGCGATGTAACGTGCAAGTTGACCAGGAACGATCTTGTCCCAGATCTTCTCAGGTTTACCCTGCTCTTTAAGTGTTGCTTTGATCTTCGCTTCTGCTTGCGCAAGAACATCCTCAGTCAACTGGCTCATAGAGATATAGTCAGGAACATTGATAAGAGGCTTTTTAAGACGAGCACGCTCTTCGTTCTCAGTCTTGATCGCTTCGATACGACCTTTAGTCTCAGATGCTACGAAGTCTGCATCAAAATCTTTGAAAGACAGTGTTGTAGGTTTCATCGCAGATGCATGCATTGCAACTTGCTTAGCAACTGGAGCTAATGCTTCAGCAGTTTTAGCAGAGTCACACTCAATAGCAACGATAACACCGATACGTGTGTTAGAGTGAACGTAACCGTTTACTACAGAGTTTGCATCAGCAGTCAATGTAGTAAGACGACGATACTCGATCTTTTCACCGATCTTAGCAACTGCCTGATCGAAGTAGACAGAGAATGCTGCACCGTCAAGTTCAGTCTCACGAAGTGCTACTGCATCATCACATTGAGTGTTGAAAACTTGAGTAACAGTTTTAGAGACTAGGTCTTTAAAGCCGTCATTTTGAGCAACGAAGTCAGTTTCAGAGTTTACTTCAACAAGTGAAGCAGTTTTGAAGTCTGAAGAGACTTTAAAACCGATAGAACCTTCTGCTGCAATACGGTCAGCTTTTTTAGCAGACTTTGCAACACCACGTTCTTTAAGCCACTCTGTCGCTTTTTCCATATCGCCATCGTTCTCAGTCAGCGCTTTTTTACAATCCATCATAGGTGCGTCAGTTGCCTGACGAAGTTCTTTTACCTGTGCTGCTGTAACTGCCATGATTACGCCTCTTTAGTTTCAGTAGCTTCTTCTGCAGCTGGTGCTTCAGTAGCCTCTACTTCTTCTGCTGGCATCTCTTCTTCACTTGCAGCGTTATCAGCGTTAAGTGCTTTACCTTCGTTGATAGCGGCAGCCATCTCACGACAGAAAAGTTGAATAGAACGGATAGCATCATCGTTACCTGGGATTGGGTAATCGATAAGGTCTGGATCACAGTTAGTGTCTAGTGGAGCAACAACCGGGATCTTAAGACAACGTGCTTCGTTAACAGCAATGTGCTCTTTAACAGCATCAACTACGAAAAGCATATCTGGAAGCTCTTTCATGTTACGGATACCACCAAGGTAAGCCTCAAGTTTCTTAGCTTGACGCTCCATCATCAGTTGCTCTTTCTTAGTAAGAAGCTCCATCTGGCCGTTCTCTTTCATCTGCTCGATGATGTCAAGTTTACGGATAGACTTTTGGATAGTCGGGAAGTTAGTAAGCATACCACCTAACCAACGGTTATCAACATATGGCATACCACATTTGATAGCTGCCTCTTTTACAGAGTTACGTGCTTGTTTTTTTGTACCGACGAAAAGAACAGTTTGTCCTTCAGCAGCAGCATCAACAACGATCTGGTATGTGTTACGGAAATAACGTAGAGTCTTCTGAAGATCGATAATATAGATATTTTTACGAACACCGAAGATATATTTTTTCATTTTCGGGTTCCAACGACGAGTTTGGTGTCCGAAGTGTACACCACATTCCAATAGGTCTTTCATAGTTACCATTTAAGGTCCTTTGATAGCGTGTAATAACGCTAGATTTTTTACTAGTTTGCTTCAGTATCGCCAGCTTCAGACTCTATTATTTCAGAGTATGTCACACTAGTTTTTAGGCGTGATACTTGTTTTGTTTTCAACCCACTAAGGAGAGAAATCGCGCGAATTATACCAAAA
>JAUVKK010000228.1 GCA_030596305.1 Helicobacteraceae bacterium
ACTTCAGCACCAAAACCGAAGGCCCCGCCATCCGTGAAACGCGTTGACGCATTGACATAGACCGCCGCTGCATCAATAGCATTTAAAAACTGCTCTGCCGAGGTGTAGTTCTCTGTCACGATCGCCTCTGAGTGGCCTGAACCAAAACGTACGATATGATCTACGGCACCATCAACCCCATCAACAACTTTGATGTTTAAAATGTTAGCTAAGTATTCAGTATCGTAATCTTCATCTGTCGCATGTTCCACTTCAATAATCGCTTGAGTGTTGTCACACCCTTTTAGCTCTGTCATCGTCTCATCAAATGCCATCTTTAATTTCGGCAGTGTCTCTTTGGCAATCGCACTGTCAACCAAAAGCGTCTCCATCGCATTACAGACACCCGGGCGGTCAACTTTTGCATTGATCGCAATCGATAAGGCCTTACCAATATCTGCATCTTTGTCAATGTAGGTATGACACTGCCCTTTGTCATGTTTAACAACAGGGACGGTAGCATTTTCACTTACGTACTTGATGAGTCCTGCCCCACCGCGTGGAACAATAAGGTCAACATACTTGTCCATCTTGATCATCTTGGCAACACCCTCACGAGAAGAGTCCGGCAATAGAGAGATCATTGCTTCGGGCAGATCATTTTTTCGGAGTGTTCCACGCAGAACATCAGCGATGACAACGTTAGAGTGTTCCGCTTCTTTACCACCTTTTAAGACACAGACATTGGCTGACTTAAAACAGAGTGCCGCGGTGTCAGAGGTAACGTTTGGACGAGACTCGTAGATGATCCCAATAACACCTATAGGAATACTTACCTTTTCGATCTTCAAGCCGTCTTCCGTCACCCAGCCATCAAGCACACGGCCAACAGGCTCTTTTAGCGCTGCGATCTCTTCGATAGCAACGGCCATAGCATCAATACGCTTCTCATCCAAAAAGAGACGATCTTTTAGTGATGCCGCCAAATTGTTTTCATCGGCCGATTGCATATCTTTAGCATTCTCTTCCATGATCTTTGCCGTGTCAGCACGTAAAGCTTCAGCCATCTCACGCAAGATACGGTTTTTATCATGCCCACTTAAGGTCGCTAAAACACGAGAACTACGCTTTGCTTCTTGTAAAAATTTATCCATAGTTGTTCCAATTTACAGGCATCAAAAACCTGTTGTTAATATGTAGTAATTATAACAGAGAGATGGTGAATAGGGAAAAGGGTTAAGAAGGATGATGAAACTATCTGAAAAAATTTGAACTGACTTAAAGTGTTTTGTTTTGCAGGAACGACGGAGATAGAAACTAATAAAGCTGTAGATTTAGTGTAGGTTGTACCAAACTCAGACCGAAGGCGCACTAGTGTGCGTTGAGAGTCTGTGTTTGGTGCAAGATACGCTGAAGATGCAGCTTTATTTTGCGTATTTTTCGATTATTTTTACTATTCTTCCGTAGTCTTCTTCGTCTGCAACCTCAGAAGCCGTCATCTCTTCTGCACTCACAAACTTATTGCTTGCACCGGCTTTGACAAGTGCCCAGACAGCATCTTCATTACCTAACCGTGCAGCCAGATAGAGTGGTGTTGCTTTTTCTTTATTCAGAGCATCAATTAAGACTTTGTTTTCCAACAAAAGGCGAATCGCACTTGCGTGACCGCCTTCAGCTGCACTATGCAAAACGGTGTTCCCTTTCTTGTCACTGATGTTGACAACAGCACCTGCTTGCAACAGACTAACGATCATCTTATTTTTACCCAAAAAAGCAGCTACAAAAATAGCCGTTTGTCCATTTTTCATAAGAATATTTGGCTTAGCACCTTTTCGAAGAAGCAGTTCAACCATATCAAGGTGTTCATTATAAACAGCCAATACTAAAGGCGTCTGACCATGTTTGTTTTGCAAATTGATGTCAATGCCATCAGTAAGTTCAAATTCCATCGCTTTAAAGTCACCATCTACTGCTGCTTTATGAATCGGTGCAGAAAAAAGTGCTGTGGATGTAAGAAGTAATATAATGAAAAATTTCAACATGGTCTACACCATCCTAGTATTATAATAATTTATGTGATTCTACCATTTTTAACTGAAGAAGGGAAATATAAAATAAGTTTTTGTGAATTGAAGCTATAAAAATGGGAAGAAACAGCAAGCGCTGTTTCAAAAGGAGAGTTAGTCGATCTCAGCGTCGATGACATCGTCATCAGCTTTTTTAGCGCCTTGGTCAGCTGCTTCGCCGCCCTGCTCTTTTTGGTACATACGCTCTGCCATTTTGTGGCTTGCTTCTGTAAGAGTTTTAACTTTCTCTTCGATCATCTCTTTAGTAGCAGACTCATCTTTTAGTGTCTCTTTCAAGTCAGCGATAGCTGCTTCGATTGCTGCTTTCTCTTCAGCATCGATATCTTCACCCGCTTCACCAAGTGTCTTCTCAGTCTGAGCGACAAGTGCATCTGCCTGGTTGCGTAGGTCAACTAGCTCTTTACGTTTTCCATCTTCTGCTTTGTGGCTTTCAGCATCTTGAACCATCTTCTCGATCTCTTCTTCACTTAGTCCAGA
>JAUVKK010000082.1 GCA_030596305.1 Helicobacteraceae bacterium
GCTCGTCATTACCAGCCTAGTAAACTTGTTAGTGTTGATGGCTTTCGTATTTTAGATACAGTAAAAGCAGTTAAATAGACGTTTTACTCAATAAAACTAAGTAATGAATAGATTATGTAATTTGTACTACCGATTTTGATCTATCTACTGTAATTTATTTCACAACGTTTATAGAAGATCTACTCTTAGCAGTACCTGTGTACAAGGTGCTGTTTCTTTCAACCTTTTCCTATTTGTAATTAGTCATGTTAGACTTTTTGGCTCGTTTTTGACCCAATAAATCAATCCGTACTTTCACACTTCTTCTGATTTTTAGTGAAAATTTTTAGTAAATTATTCTTTACCCTTATCTCTTGACTCTCTTAGAAAATTGTACCTATTTTCAGGGTTGGCGAGATGAGATTTAAAACTGAATTGCAAACTTAAACCCTCCAAAAGTATCTACTTGACTATTGTCACGGAGATAAGGGGATTGCATCTGATAGAAAAATGTCAATTTCTGACCTTCGATATATATGCTTGATCCCAGATAGGTTGAAAATGTGAACGTGTTGCGTTCGTATTGGTATCCCATCTCTTTGGCTTCATCTAAAATATAGGAGTAGGCAAGTGCATCTGCATTGGCACCAGCACTTATCGACCAGCCAAAACCATGATGTGCTTTTTGAAGTTGTATTAATGCAGCCTCTTCTTTGAAATAGGGAGCGTTGACATTGAAGTTATTTATATAGTTCTGGCCAACTCTCAAGGTGGTACCACCGAAGCCATCTGTTACAAAGTTTCCGGCTTGAAAACCGACATGGTTAAACCAATCTGCACTTAATCCATAATCATAACTCTTCTGCCAGCTCTTGACGCCATAGCGATAAAGTGCATTTATGGTCCACTGTGTACCCATCTGTGTATCCCATCCCTGCGGTTTGTCACTTCCAATGATACGGTGAACAGTCTTTTGCAGCCACTCTGCCCCTGACTGTGGCCCTACAACGCCTACCTCTAGACGATACTCATCAAAGCTTGTTTCATCGAACTCAAACATGTAAAAGGATAGTGCTAAATACCCTGCATATGGAAAGTCATCGTACTGAGGTTCTGATTGCGATATATCTGTTGGTGTGATCATCATCTGCATCAGACTGATACCAGCTGTATGTTGTCTTGATGTATCCATCGTTGTGAAAGGGAGGGCATTGGCTATATCAAATACTAAAGCACTATAACTATTTGTTCCATTGTCATCTTTACCTCTAAAGGTGTCATCAAGCCAACTAATACTTCCGCCGTTTGTAAAATGACGGTCTGTTCCAGCAAAAACATCGTTATACCACTGAAGTGAGACCTGATCGGCGTGCAGGCTTAGGGCTGACAAAGGTAATAACCATTTCCAAATGTGTTGCATTTAGAACAACTTTCCTATTTTACGTATGCCAAGCCAAAAGAGAACACTACCAATCGAAATAACACCTAAAAAATATGGCCATAGATCAATAATGTCAGTGCCTCTGAAAAAGATACTCTGTGAACCTTCTATGTAATAACGAAGCGGTGAGACGTATGATAGTGCCTCCAAAACGGGGTGCATAGCATATACCGGTGTCCATGCGCCGCTGAGAAAGATCATCGGCATCATGATCAAAGTCGCCAGTTGTGCCACTTCCATGATAGTTTTAGATACGGCAGCAATAAAAAGACCGATGCCTGCACTGGTAAATGTGTAAAAGAAGGTCAGGAGTAAAAATATTGTAAATGAACCGTTGAAAGGCGCATCAAAAATGCCGAAAATTACCAATCCAACAGCCATTATGGTACCGGCCATAATAATAAGAACCTGGGAGAGTATCTTAGCAAGAATGATTGTCCTAGGCTCCACAGGCATCAGCAACATCAAGTCCCATGTGCCATTCTCTTTCTCATTGACAAACACTGCAGCAGACAGCAACACGGATAGGAGGGTAATGATAGCCAGCAGTTCAGTAATGGACATAAAGTAGGTGAATTCGGCATTGGGATTAAACAGTTTGTGGTTGTCAATGATTATGGGAGAGAGATCCATGGCATTTTGATAGTCATAAAGGATGTTTTGAATATAGAGTTGGGCTAAAAAAGCCTGTGCTGATGCAGTACTGTCAAGCAGCAAGTTCAATTTAGCTCCGCCTTCTTTATAGACTTTTTTCTCAAAATCGCTCTCAAAGACAATACCCACCATTATCTTTTTATTTTTTATATCCTCGAAGAGCTTTTCTTGAGATGTATAGTGAATAGGGTTCTGAAAATGAGGCATATGAAGATGATTTAAAATCTTTGTGCTTGTAACACGAGGGCTATAGTCAACTACTCCGACACTGATATTTCTGGCCTCGAGAGTTATTCCTGCTCCTGCCACATAGATCTCTATAGTGAAGATATATAATATTAACAGCACCAAGCCAGGCAAACGCATAAACTCTAAAAGTTCTTTCCCTAAAACAGCCATAAACGCTTTCATTTGAGCCTCTTTTTCAAAAAGAGATAGGAGAGTGCAAACAGTATCATCGCGTACGCTATCAAGATCAGCAGATACTGCACATTTTGGCTAGCATTAAGTCCATCCCCTACCAAAAAGACATCATGCATCAAGTGTGTCAGGTACATCACTGGGTAGAGGTGTGCTACGATATAGGCTTCTCCACCCATAGAGCTGATAGGCATGATCATACCTGAATACAAAAACCCCGGTATCACGGTCACAATTGCCACGAGTATGATCGCAACGATCTGTGTAGAGGTGATAACAGAGGCTAAAAGACCGATAGAAGCACTAATGATCAGATAGATCATGGAAGAGGCAAAATAGAGAGTGAAGCTTCCCCTAAAGGGGAGATCAAATATATAGATAGCAATTAGCCACAAGATGATGACATTGAAACTCTGAAGAAAGAAAATATGGATCAACTTTGCAAGCAGGTACTCCTCTTTTTTTATCGGGGAGGCATAGAAGTTGAAAATGGTACCTTTCTCTTTTTCTCTGACGACTAAGAATGCCGCCATCATCGCAGGGACAACGAGGTAAATAAAGGCAATGAGCCCGGGAATGATCATCTCTTCATCACGCATTGCCTGATTGAAAAGGTTACGTTGGTTGACGGTTATAAGACCTTTCATATCCAGACGATGTTTGAACTTCTCAAAAAAGAAGTCATAGATGGTCCCCATCGCATATCCCTCAATTGTCTTGGCTCGAAGAGGAAAAGAGCCATCAGTAAATACACCTAAATGTACTTTTTGACCCTTTGCCAGAAGCTTTTGAAATCCCGGTTCAATAATAATGATCAGATCTTTTTTATTTTGCTTGATAAGTTTCATAGCATCCTGCTCTGAAAGTGTCTGTACATCAGTATTGAAGTATTTGGAGTGCTCGAATTTACTAGCGAACTCATAAGATAACTTACTTTGGTCATTGTCAATAATCAATGTTCTTGTGTTGAGTACCTCCATGCGAATACCGTATCCAAAGAGAAGAATAAATAAGAAGGGTATGACATAAAGATAGATGATCAGTTTTTCACGCACCATCTCTTTCATCTCTTTTTTAAAGTAGGCCTTGATAACTGATATCCTCATGCCTCACCACCTGTATCAGGCTCTTTACAGTACGCCATAAATATCTCTTCAAAGGTGTCAGCCTCCCGGTGACGATCATAAAGAGCCTCAACGCTGTCATCGGCTACTTTCTTGCCGTCTTTAAGCAGAACAACCCGATCACAATAGGCAGCTTCGCTCATATAGTGGGTAGTGACTAGTATTGAGATGTTCCAGTGGGTTTTGAGTTTGTGCATGATCTCCCAAAAGACGGCCCTTGTCACTGTATCAACTCCGGATGTTGGTTCATCCAAAAAGAGCACGACAGGTTCATGCATCAATGCTGCTGCGACAGAAAGGCGCTGGTTGATTCCTAATGGAAGCTCACCTGGTAGATTGTTCAGATATTGTTTAAAACCAAGCGTTACAGCGTATTCATCTATTAGCAACAGTGTCTTTTTATTCTCAATATGGTGCATCTTGGCAAAATAGAGAAGGTTTTCTCTCAGGGTCAGTTTTTTATAGAGTGAAAAACGCTGGCTGACATAGCCTATCTGTCCCTTGAGCCGTTGCCTGTCTTTTCTACTCCTAATAATACTTTCGAGCAGATAAAGCTCCCCGTCATCCGTCGGAAGCAGTCCAAGAAGCATTTTTAAAAAAGTGGTCTTTCCTGCGCCATTTGGGCCTAAAAGTCCTACAATTTCCCCTTTATTGAGTGCCATGGAAATAGAGTCGTTTGCTATAAAACCATTAAAGCGTTTGGTAAGGTTTTTAGCCTCCATTACCGGTAGATCACCATTATGATTCAGCTCTTTTTGTTTGATCTCGATGGTAGGCAAGTTTTTGTTATGTTTTAGAAAATTAACAAAAAAGAGCGCTTCGAGTGTCGGCTCCTTCTTCTGAAGCGGTAAGGGACTCAGTGAATAGGTAAACTCTGACACTGAAATAGCATCAGAGAAGGATTCTGGGCTCACTTCGTATGTGTATGAGCGCATACTGTCGATTAACACATCGGCCTTGCCTTGAGCTATCATCTCCCCCTCATCAAAAAGCATTACCCCATCCATTTTAGCGGCTTCATCCATATATGCCGTGCTGACCAGACAGACGATCTTCTCATCTCTGACAATCTCATGAAGAATTTCCCACAGCTCAATTCGGCTTAAGGGATCGACCCCTGTTGTAGGCTCATCCAGCAGTAAAAGTTTGGGTTTGTGCAGAAGGGTACAGACAAGAGAAAGCTTTTGCCGCATTCCCCCGCTGAGATTTCCTGCCAGACGTTTTTCAAATCCTATAAGCCCGGCCATATGAAGCAGGCGCTCTCTATAGGTTTCATAGGCTTTGTTCTGTTTCAGACCCCAGACATCGGCAAAGAACTCCAGATGCTCTTCAACGCTCAATGAATCATAGAGCATCAATCCTATCCCCTGCGGCATCAAGCCGATATCACCCTTTATCTTTTCCGACTCTTTCTGGCTCCTGAAGGAGAAATCTTTATAAACTATCTCTCCTTCAAACCCAAGTATCCCCGCTATGGCATGCATTAGGGAGCTTTTTCCGGACCCATCGGCTCCGATAAGACCCAGGATCTCACCCTCTTTTGCACTGAAACTTACCGGTTGCAGGGCAAGTTTTTTCTTGTAATGGACAGATACCCCGTTTACAGACAACATCTTATATCCTATAGCTCCGGTATTTCACTAAGACTGCCAGGAAGTCCTTCGCCAT
>JAUVKK010000043.1 GCA_030596305.1 Helicobacteraceae bacterium
CTATTTATGAAGATACGCGGATGGAGGTTGGACCGCTTGCACGTATGGTTGTCGGTGTTGCCGCCGGGGACGAGCGTATAACAAAATATGTAACAAACTTTTTGAAGCGCGGTAATTTGCCGACCTCTGTTCTCTTTTCAACTATTGGTCGTACAGCTGCACGTGCTATAGAGACAGAGTTGATGGCAGACGTGATGGTAGAGTGGGTTGATGAACTGGCTGCCAATGTCCTCTCTGGAGATCTAAGTACATGGACAGAGTTTGATTTTGATACCGTCAGTAAAAACACTAAGGGCTTTGGTATGGCTGAAGCACCTCGTGGTGCACTGGGTCACTGGGTACGCATCGAAGATGGAAAGGTTGCCAACTACCAGGCGATCGTACCGTCAACATGGAATGCTGCACCGCGCGATTATCAGGGAAGAATGGGTGCTTATGAATCAGCTCTCATCGGAACAAAAATGGCCGATCCTGATCAACCGTTAGAGATCATCCGTACCATTCACAGTTTTGATCCATGTATTGCCTGTGCAGTGCATGTGGTTGATACTAAGGGCAAGGAGCTGGCTGTCTATAAGATAGAGAGTCAGTGCAGCATCTAAGGAGGCGATTATGAGCTCTGAATATAAACAAGTCAAGCGGATGACGGTCTTTATGCGGATCAACCACTGGGTGGTTGCGTTCAGCATGATTGCTGCCATTGTTACTGGTCTTTATATCGGTCATCCCTATTATCAAAGTTTTATTGCTGATCCTGCTGTCACAAAGTATGTCATGGCTTGGAACAGGTGGGTGCATTTCATGGTGGCGATCATCTTTGATGTGAGCAGTATCGTTGTGGCGTATCTCTACTTCTTCTCACGATTTGAGAAGCCGTACAAGAAGTTGATACCTACTATTACAAACATCAAAGAGTTTTTGGATGTACTGTTAAACCTGGTAACGCTAAACCGTGTTAAGAAGTTTGACTCGACACACGCAGACAGTTTCAATGCCGTCTTCTTTTTTATCTTCCATCTGATGTTGGTATGGATGCTTCTGACAGGACTGCAACTCTATGTTCATGGACTCGCTTCAGGTATCAGCTCTATTGGCTGGTGGTGGCCTGCAATGCTTCACTTAGCAACAGACTGGACCATTCCTGTTACGGGTGGGACACTGATGGATGTCAGATTATCACATCACTACACGATGTATGCTATTATTGTCTGGACGATGTTTCATGTCTACTACCAGGTATGGCGTACGATCTTCTGGAAAGAGGGTGACATCTCTATTGTTGTCAGCGGCAGCAAGTTCGTCAAAAAAGATAAAAAATAGAGTCAACTGAGGTTCTCCTCAGTACTATCCTCCTTTTAAAGGGCTGCTATGGCATTCGTGTTAGAACTGCAAACCAGCTCTTCTCAACCGTACATAAAAAATTATCTTATCAGTATTATACGAGAGTATGCTATTAATGCTATTGTTACGCAAAAAGAGGGAAAGATAATCTCTGCGTTTGACTCTGAACATTCTGATCTTGAAACGTGTCTGGAGTCCATAGCAGAGCGTCTCCCAGCATCATGTTTTATGCGAGACAGCAGCCATTATACACTGGAAGGTGAACCAGACACTCTGCCAAGCTGCATACCGGAGTTTCCGCTTGGTCTAGGGCTCTGTCCCTCGTGTCAAAAAGAGATGTTCGATCCCTCTTCACGCCGTTACTACTACCCGTTTACCTCCTGCTCCTGTTGTGGCGGAAACTATAGCTTTTTTACGCAATACCCTTATGAACGGGTCAACACCTCATTTAAGTTCATACAGGCATGCAGACAGTGTGAAGCGGAACAGCACTCTGCAGGTCTGCGTGAAAACCATGTACTCAACAGTTGCCATAGTTGCGGTGTGCCTGTACGACTGCTCAACAAAACAGCAGAGCGATACGCCAATGATGCGGGCAGTTTTAGAACGATGTTTGAGGTGGCGGCTAAAGCTATTGTCGATAACAGACGGTTGTTGATGAAGACAACAATGGGGTACCGACTCTTTTACAAAAGCGAAGTGATGCATTTCGACTCTGTTTTGATGATGATCAATGCCGCGAAGATAACAGATCATCTCTCCTTGATCACAGAGGAGTTTAATGCGCTGCTTAGTATTGAGCGGCCGGTTATGCACGTCACACTTAAAAATGAGCAGCTTAAAGAGTATCTTGATGCAAATACGGTCTATGTAAAATATCCTGATGATGGTTTTTCAATACTCTTGGCAACAGAGCTGCAGAAGCTGGGTGTTGACTTTATTGCTTATGAAGAGGCAGATGAAAACTCTGAAGCAGATATTGTTATGGATTATGATCTGGAAGTCAATGCACAAAGTGATATGAGACTCTTTTTAAATAAAGATGTGCAGTTTATCGCTGAAGGTGAACGAGTCGCCTTTCCCTCTAAAGCGCTTGTTGCTAAAAACAGCTTAAGTGTTGCACATGGTATAGTCGGTGTAGAGCGTAATAACAAGATGCTTTTTGACAAGATGGAACATTTTAAATCTGTCAACGTGCTCAAGGCAAATGTCTTGGAGGGTGTTGATGAGCAGTACCATTCACACCAGCGTTCAATCGCTCAGGATGAGGCCTCTTTTATGTCGGTTATCGCAGAACATCAGCTCTTTGGCAAAAAGTGTGTAGGTGCCTATTTTGATGAAGAGCCCTCTTTTTTATATTATGATGGTAAAAAGGTCATCCGGGTAGTACCTCCTAAACCATTTGACTCCAAGAACCTGCTTCAGAAAATATCTGACTTGCGTGAAGGTTCTGACAGACTGGTTGAGAACCTGCAAAAGAAGATGCCCGAGGCGTACAGTAAGCTAGAGCTGCTGCAAACTCAAGAGAATGTTAAACTCTTTGAGGCGACAGCGATCATACTTGGTTTGAAAGATGAGAGTATGCGCGGGGTTACAAAAGAGGCTATGAAGTTTATCGGTAAGGGTGGTATTCAGATCGATACCCATGTCAAAGATAACCGTTTTGATCACACTGCTTTTTTAGCGAGTATTATCAGTTATCAACTTGCTGAGGTCTCTACTGCTATTGTATGCTACTCGATCTTTGAATCATTTGGAGACTATTTCAGTGAACTCATGCAGGAGGTCAAGGTCAAGACTAAGGCAGAACATCTTATTTTGTGCGGCACTCACTTTGCTAATCAGTCTCTCTTTTCACGAATACAGCGCAACTTTAAACAGAACCCGCCTCTGATGAACATCAACTATCCTATCGGTAAGGAGAACGCAGTTGTCGGTGGCGTCTATCTATAAACGATATCGGGTAAAGGTATCCGGGATTGTACAGGGGGTCGGTTTTCGTCCATTTGTCTATCAGTTGGCCAGAGAACTTGGCTTGAGGGGCTTTGTTTTCAATGATGGCGATGGGGTTGTAGTCGAGATCGAAGGAGAAGAGCTTTCGATTCAAAGGTTTAAAGAGAAGCTCAGAACATCACCACCCCCTCTCTCCAGGATTGACTCTGTTAATGAACAAGAGGTAGCAGTGCTTGGTGATACGGGCTTTGTTATTCAAGAGTCAAAGCAGAGCAGTGCAGAGACAATGGTCTCACCTGACATTGCTGTCTGTGATGCCTGCAGGGAGGAGATGAATGACATATCTAACCGTCGTTACCACTACCCTTTTATAAACTGTACTGACTGCGGCCCGCGTTACAGTATCATCGAGTCACTTCCATACGACAGACCTAACACCTCGATGGCAGCTTTTAGTATGTGCGAGGCGTGTGCTAAGGAGTATAATGACCCAAATGATCGACGTTATCATGCTCAGCCTATCAGCTGTCATGACTGTGGTCCAAGAGTCTCTCTTTTAGACCTTGACGGCAGTGTTTCAGCTCAAGATATAGAAGCTGTCAATCGTCTCTGCAGTCTGATCCTTCATGGCAAGACGGTAGCGATCAAAGGCTTGGGTGGATTTCATCTGGTCTGTGATGCGACCAATGAGGAGGCAGTTGCACAACTGCGCCGGGATAAACGACGACCTACAAAGCCTTTAGCCGTTATGTTTGACACTATAGAAAATGCAAAGAGAGTGTCTTGTCTAAGTGATGCTGAGGAGCTGCTTTTATGCTCAAAAGAGCATCCAATTGTGGTGGTACAAAAAAATGATGAAAACCTACTTGCTCCATCTGTTGCACCCGGTATAGACAGAGTCGGTCTCTTTTTAGCCTACACCCCACTGCATATCCTGCTGCTTGAGAAACTGGGACGTCCTATTGTAGCTACAAGTGCCAACCTCAGTGACGAACCGATCATTACGGATGAAAAAACACTACTCACCAAACTTGGCACAGTCGTACATGCTGTCTTGAGTTATGACAGAAAGATCGTAAATGCTTGTGATGACAGTGTTGTTCAGGTCGCATCCACAGAGAAGATAATGCTGCGTATGGCACGTGGATATGCACCCAAAAGTTTACCTCTTCCTAAAAAAATGTCTAATAAGATCCTCGCCCTTGGTGCGAATCAAAAAAACTCAATCGCTTTGGGGTTTGGAGACCATATGATCATTTCACCCCATATTGGCGATCTTGTCTCTTTGGATGCCGTCGAGTATTTTGAACGTACTCTTGAGACTTTTAAGCGATTTTACGGTTTTGAACCGGAGGTTGTTGTCTGTGACAAACATCCTGGTTATGAGACAACCTTATGGGCTAAAAAGCTAGCTAAAGAGAGGTTGTCGGTGAGGCTGATAGAACTCCAGCACCACTATGCACACGCTTTGGCCTGTATGGCTGAATATGGACTGAACGAGCCGGTACTTGCCTTCTGTTTTGATGGAACAGGTTATGGTGATGACGGCACGCTTTGGGGTGGTGAAGTACTGATCGCTGACACACAGAAGTATGAACGTGTTAATTACCTGCGTTCGTTTAAATTAATCGGTGGTGAAAAAGCGGTAAAAGAGCCTAGACGTATAGCACTCTCTCTGCTGTTTGAGTGTTATAGTCTTGATGAGATCATCTTAATGGATAACCCCACTGTCAAAAGCTTTGAACACTCAGAGATAAAGATACTCCATACCATGTATCAACGCAACCTCAATGCACCTGCAAGCAGCTCTGTAGGTCGTCTGTTTGATGCAGTCGCTTCACTTACCGGTATTGCTCAAGTGTTAGGCTACGAGGGAGAGAGTGGACTGCTGATAGAGACAGAAGTTCACTCAGAGATAACAGATACTTACGACTATAAGATAGTTGATGGGATCATTGATTGGAAACCGATGCTCAGTGCCATACTGAATGAAGCCTCTCAAAAAGATGTTGCTGCAAAATTTATAAATACACTCTGTACGATAATCGTCGATATTGCTCACAAATACCCTGAACTGCCGGTTGTGTTAAGCGGTGGTGTCTTTCAAAACAGATATCTTGTAGAGCAACTTCTAAAGCAGTTTAAAAAAGAGCGAATAAGGTACTATATCCAGACAGATACACCTATAAATGATGGTGGTATTGCACTGGGGCAGCTCTATTATGCACTGCACAAGGAACAAAAATGAGTAAAAAAACAGCCTTGATCGGTTCGGGTAATGCCTTTTTCAAAGATGAGGGTATCGGCCTCTATGCTGCAAAATTCTTAAAAGAGAACTATACATTTGAACCTGAACTCGACATCGTAGATGGTGGTACCTTAGGTTTTATGTTGATGACGCTGCTGCAAGAGTATGATGAGGTTATCATTGTTAACACCGCTTCAGAAGAGGATGCTGCTGTTGGGACTGTCTCTATCAAAGACTGTAATGAGTTCCTTGATGGCTCATTAGTCAAAAAGACGGCGAATGAAGTTGAGATCGCTGAGATGCTGCAGATCTGTTCTCTCTCTGACGCGATGGCAGAGACGACGTTGATAAGTATCGTTCCAGAAGACATTATTAGTGTTGAGGTAGGCTTAAGTGATAGCCTCAAAGCGGTATGGTCTACGTTTATAGAGCTGATATTACAAGAGCTTGCGCGTGTTGGTGTAAAAGCGGTAGAACAGAACAGTCAACTCTCTTTAAAAGAGGTCTTGGATCAGTTTGCCAACCCAAGTGTTGAGCATGGGCGAGGTTTTTAGCCTCGTTGAGGTGAAACAATGTTCTTTATGATCTCTTGCAATGAAGAAGTCTCTTTTTTGACATGTATGCTGAAACCTTCTTTTTCCAAAATAGTTATAATCGTCTCTATATAGGTATTAAACTTTTGTATCAGTGTGTCACTTAGACCGATATGCAGGGTTACCTCTTCAGGAATGATACCGAGAACATTGGAGATGGGCAGAGGCTTGTCCATCATCTCTAAGATGTCGAGACATTGAAGTACACCGATCTCATGGGCGCCACCGCTGTTAAGACCGTAACCGGTCAGTTTAGCTGAGGGAATGTGATAGATGCTGCCGGGCCTATCGTCGATCTCAATGATATCGAGGATCAGGATATTCTCATACTCCATGAAATGGTTTAGCAGGTTGATGCCCTCGACACCGCCATTGATAATATCAATAGCGGGTTCAAACATATAGTTCTGCTCTAAAAAAGCGGTGGCATAGACAGCCATGCCGTCATCTTTTTCTAAAATATTACCGACACCGAGAATCGCATAGTGTGTATCACTCATAGACCTTTCCTTTCAAAATAGGCTGCTTGCAACAACTCTTGCTGTCTGCTTTTAGTGTGGTTGAACTTAAATTCTATCTCTTTGAGATAAAAAGCGAAGGCGTCGTTGCTAACCCCTTTGTAACGTACAATAGAGCCTTCAAAATAGTCCCAAAACTTTACAATGTTGTTGTAGCGTTTTGAGACTTTAATAATACGGCTTTTGCGTTTAAAGCGTATAAACTCACTATCGTAGACATCTTCAAGATTGTCGTCTATAAACTGCTGTCGGTACTGCTGAAGAGAGGGCATGATAATGTTGTAGAGATGACCCTCATAGTCAAAACTCAGAAAGTTATGGGCATCAAACACAGCTGATCTTTGACGGCGTTTGCTCTGTTCCAAGTAGAAATACTCTTCATATTCACAGCTTAGATGGCGATTGGCTTCATACTCTCTCTCACAGATCAGAGCAGAGAGTCGGCGAAAGCTCTCATAATAGTTATGGACGGAGACGTAAGAGAGAGCAAGTCGTTTTGAAACACTTAGTGCCGTCTCATCGTCTGTGAAACAGCTTATGAGTGTCAACACTTTATTGATGCGTTCAGGGCTCTGCTTTTTTTTACAGTGATGGCACTTTAGCATGCCGTCACC